>JBHLND010000002.1:7067-49997 GCA_048937485.1 Promethearchaeota archaeon | reverse complement strand
GTACTCGTCCCATGGAGCAATCTTCATTCTTGCGATATTATCCAAGACACTGAATTCGAGTATTCGTCGCACCTGGGCCCCCATACTGACAGCTTCTGCCATCTTCTCAGCGAACCTGATAATTATTCGCAGCATACGGTATGTCTTCTCTATGGGACAGAATGTATCAATCTCATGGAGGGCACTCTGTGTGAGGAAGTCTTCCTTGATCATTCGTGCTGCCTCAAGAGTTGCACGTTCAGATTCTGGGAGAGCATCTGGGCCTACGAGCTGGACAATCTCTCGAAGTTCCTGATCTTTCTGGAGGAGCGCCATTGCATCTCTCACTAGAGTGGGCCAATCCGCCCCAAGGTTGGTCTTGTGCCACTCTTCGAGCGTATTCAGATATAATGAGTAACTAGTCAGTGTGTTTATGGCTGGAAAGAATCTGCGCGCCGCGAGATCCTTATCAAGTGCCCAAAACACCTTTACAATTCGGAGTGTTGCTTGCGTCACAGGTTCTGAGAAGTCCCCTCCAGGAGGCGAAACTGCACCGCAGAGAGTGATTGAACCAAGTTTTTCCTCTGAACCCAAAGTTCTGACTCTTCCGCCTCTTTCATAGAACTGAGCCAGCCGTGAACCAAGATATGCGGGATATCCTTCTTCGGAAGGCAGCTGTCCAAGTCTACCGGATATTTCTCGAAGAGCCTCAGCCCAGCGAGACGTTGAATCTGCCATCAGAGCAACATCGAAACCTTGGTCCCTGAAATACTCTGCAAGTGTAACAGCCACATAGATTGATGCTTCTCTTGCAGCTACGGGCATATTTGATGTGTTTGCAATTAGCACGGTCCGTTCCATAAGGGGTTGTCCAGACTTTGGATCTTTGAGATGTGGCCATTCTTCTAGGGCCTCTGTCATTTCATTTCCTCTCTCTCCACAACCAACATACACCACAACTTGTGCATCGGCCCATTTTGCAAACTGATGAAGAGTTACTGTTTTTCCAGTGCCAAAACCACCAGGAATTGCCCCGGTACCTCCCTTCGCCTGAGGCATGAATGTATCAATCACACGCTGTCCAGTAACGAGTGGAGTGTCCATTGGAGCTCGTTCCTTGAATGAACGACCTACACGTACTGGTGTCTTCTGCATCATGATCACTTCATGAACATCACCATAACTGTCCTTGATTTTGCAAATGGTTTCGACTACTGTATACTCGCCAGCAGGAACTACCTCAACAACTTCACCCCTAATACCTACAGGAATCATGACTCGCGAAGTGATGATGCTGGTTTCGGGAACCTCACCAATAATATCGCCAGGCTCGACTTTGTCGCCAACCTTAATCTTGGGATTGAATTGCCACTTCTTCTCCTTGTTGAGACCCTCTACAGTTAGACCTCTGGAGATGAAGTCGCCGGACATCTCCCTTAGCTCAGGGAGTGGTCTTTGAATACCGTCGTAGATGGAGCCAAGAAGACCCGGCCCTAATTCCACTGACAGTGAATCACCGGTAGCCTCAACTGGCTCTCCAGGAGCCAAACCTGAGGTTTCTTCGTAGCATTGCACAGTACAAGTGTTCTCCGCAACCTCAATGACTTCACCGATGAGTTGCTGGTGGCCTACGCGAACAACCTCGTACATTCGGACTGAACGCAGTCCTTCGCATCTTACAACGGGACCCGCAATGCTCTCAATCTTTCCTGTGTCACTTGCCATCGTTGCTAACTCCATCAAAGTGATTTAGACGTTGATTTCTATACCAACAGCCCTTCGAATCAACTCTTTTAGAACAGCCTCATATGTTCCTGTCGTTCCATCACGGTCAGGGACCAGAAGAATCACAGGAACAGGAGCTTCGGACAGTTCCATTATAGTATCTTCTACAGTTTCTGCAAGAGCTTCAGTCATTATGATCAGACCTGTCGCAGGATTTCTGAAGTTCTTGGTCAGCATCTCACGGGTTTCTGAAGGAGTACCGGGTATATAGACATCTTTGACTCCAACCATCTGGAATCCAGTGGCTGTATCCCGATCTCCAATAACAACGATTTTGTTGCTGACCATGTTAGATTTGCCTCTAGCCAATCCTTGTTTCTAGTTCTTGCAGCGTGACGTGCTGCTTAAGATGTCCTCTAAATAAGGTTTCCATCCGGCTGAGAGAGAGAAAGGTCAATCATTGATCTTCTGTGAATTGAGAAATTATCTGCTCTTCATCAATCAATGTCCAGCAGTACTTGCATTTCAGGGAGATTGGTTCCTTGGATGTGACTTCATATCTGGGCGTTATCGGCTCACGTTCCTTGTTTGTGACGCACCTTTGATTCGGACACTGAATCACACTGACAATGGTTTCTGGTAGCTGAACATGAATCTTCTTTGTTACCTTGCCAGATTCGATCAGATTGATTGTGGCCTCAGGAGCCACCAAGGCGATTTTGGCTACCTCATGATCCTCAAGAGCTCTTTTCTCCAATTTGACTATGTCCTTTCGGCCAATCTTAGAGCTGGTGATATTCATAGCCAAAGTAATGACTGAGCCTTCCCTACCAGTGATTCCGAGTATCTTCAATACTTCTAGAGCGTGTCCAGCCCTGATGTGGTCAATGACAGTTCCGTCATCTATCTTGACAACCCTGATGCCTTCGACTTTTTTTCTCTCATCCATTGAAATCATCTGGGAGTGAGTGACCGCTTCTCTCAGTTTTATTCCTTGTGCTGCTGTTTAGACACTATTTGTTGCACGGCTTAAAAGCCACAGAGGCGAAGGTTGATATGCAGAATCTCCAGACGACACCTAAGTTACCATGGTGAGCTGAATTGGTTTTAGAAGGTCTTGGAAAATCACTCAACTCGGCTCTGAAACGATTGTTTGGAGCCACTGTCATAGACGAGGAACTCGTAAAGGAGCTTGTCAAAGACATCCAACGTGCTCTGCTTATGGCTGATGTTGATGTGAATTTGGTCATGGCCATAACAAAACGAGTTGAGGAACAGGCCCTAGATGAGTCCCTGCCCAGGGGAATTTCTCGCCGTGAGCATATTGTCAAGACAGTGTGGGATACTCTTGCCTATTTTTTGGGCGAGAAGCCAGTTCCTTTCAGTATTGATCCAGGAAAACCGAATCTTGTGATGATGGTAGGAATTCAAGGATCTGGAAAGACCACCACCATAGGGAAACTGGCAAGATACTACCAGAAGAGGGGGATAAAGACAGGAGTCATCTGTGCTGACAACTTCAGACCAGGTGCATACAGTCAGCTAAAGCAATTGGCTGAAAAATCAAATGTGCCCTTCTACGGAGATGAGGAACAGAAGGATGCAGTCAAACTGGCCAAGATGGGCTATGAGGAGATGAAAAAGAGAGGCATCGAACTGATTCTTCTTGACACTTCAGGCAGACACCGCGAAGAAACTGGGTTAATTAAGGAAATGCGTGATATCTCTAAGGGTGTAAAACCAAAGGAGATTGTACTTGTCGTTGATGGAACACTTGGTCAGCAGGCAGGTGTTCAGGCAGGAGCGTTTAAGGACGCTACTGATATTGGATCAATCATTGTGACAAAGCTGGATGGAAGTGCTAAGGGTGGTGGAGCACTTTCAGCGGTTGCTGCAACTGGAGCGCCGATTAAGTTCATAGGCACAGGCGAAGGAATGGATGCAATAGAGCCATTCAATCCAACAAAATTCGCCGGTAGGCTTCTCGGGATGTCAGACATCCGTGGTTTGATTGACAAGGTGCGAGAAGCTCAGATAGAGGTTGACGAAGATGCCACCATGCGCTTCATGAAGGGACAGTTCTCACTAAATGATATGATGGCGCAGCTCAAGCAGCTCAAAAAGATGGGACCGATAGGCAAAGTAATGGAAATGCTTGGTTTGAAGTATAAACTACCAGATGACATCGCTGAGATTCAGGAGGATAACATGAAGCGATGGGAAGTCATTATGAACTCGATGACGAAAGACGAACTCGACAATCCTAGGATAATCAAATCCTCCAGAATTGCACGAATTGCCCACGGTTCAGGAACTAGTGCAAAAGATGTTCGCGAATTGCTGAAACAGCACCAGCAGATGCAGAAAATGATGAAGCAATTCGGAAAACAGCGCCGTGGCAGAAGAGGCGGAATACCAGGCATTCCGGGATTACCAGGAATGTGACTCACTTGGAAAGGAGCATCTGAGCTCGAATGCGACGGTTTGTAGTCCACTTCAGAGAGTTACCAATTATTGCCAAGGATGTTAAGGCGGGTCAAAATGTTTCTCAAGTAGTAACTGCATATAGATGTGTCAATGTGGGACTCTTTCTTTCGGGAGATATGCGGCGAGATGTTGAGGTCATCATACTAACAGGCGCAACCCAGGATTTGAAAGCAATTGTCTTCCCCGGCTCAAGATTGAGACGCGTTTCGCCAGATGAACGCTCAATCACTTTCTTTCTTCTCAAGGCGAAAAACGAGTTGGAAAAACTTGCCATGGGAGAAATGAGGCAACTGCCAAATGGAATCACAGTAAATAGAGCCAGCCTTGACGAATTTTTAAAACAGTGGGAAGTCACAGAGGTTCACACTGCAAAGAAAGGTACTCTCTATACTGAAGAAACGCAGAGTTCTGATTCAGGAGTATATATCTTTGAAGGAACCGAAGGGGATCTTTTGGATGGGCCATTGAATATTCCCATTGCTCCGTTATTTCGACCTGCTCATCCCGAGCAGTTCATTCTAGAGATGAATCTGCTCCATGATAGAGCAAAAGAGTGCGTTGAGAAATCTTCATAATGACAGCATTCGAATAAACCTCGAAACACATAGACAGGATGTGGCTCGCTGTGCCAACCAATGTTACCCCTGAATTCGATAAGCAAAGGCAGGTCTATGAGGATACTGAAGACCTTGCACAGCGGATAGTAGAGTTGGAGAAGCTATTATCACTTGCCCCCAATCACAAGGGTGCTGAAAGAATGCGAGGCGACTACAGAAAGAAGCTCGCTCAGCTGAAGGCAAAACTGGAGAAACAGAAAGAGCAGGATCGAGTTCGAAAAAGTGGTGGTGCCTCAGAAGAGGGGGTCGTAAGAAAAGAAGGCGCCGGACAAGTGTGCCTTATTGGGGTGACTAACAGCGGGAAATCATCCTTAATCAACGCTGTCACGAATGCGGAACTCGATGTTGGAGACTATCCCTTTACAACACCAATCCCAGCTCCGGCAATGCTTGTTCTTCAGGACATCAATATCCAGCTCGTTGAGCTGCCTGGAATCTTTAAAGGAAGTCACGAAACAGGAATAGGTAGACAGGCGCTCTCAGTGGCTAGAAATACCGATTGTATCGCGCTTGTGGTTGACCTCTCGCAGGATATTGATGCTCAAATGAACACTATTCTTGGAGAGCTGGACAAGGCAAGAATCCGCTTAAACAAAGAGAAGAGCGCAGTCAGGATTGAGAGAGTAGGTCTCGGAGGCCATATGATATACGGTGCGCAGAACTACCAAGGAAACATTGACGAGGTCAAAGAGTATCTTCTCGCTCGAAAAATCACCAATATCATTGTCAGATTTCAGAAGGAAGCAACTTTCGAGCAGTTTGTGGACGCCATGGATGCAAGTGTTGCCTATGTTCGCGCAATGATAGTTGCAACAAAAGGGGATGTGGCAGGGTCCGAGGGGCGATTCCAAGAACTGCATAACAAATATGGAACACGGTTTGATATCATTCCAACCTCCGTCGTTCAAAGAGAAAACCTAGATGGGATGAGCTGGGCATTTTACGACCATCTGGATATTCTTAGGGTGTACACGAAAATTCCTGGCAAGAAACGCGAAGACAGGCCAATTGTCCTTCCAGAAGGTTCGGTTGTTGAGGATGCTGCGAGCAAAGTCCACAAGGATCTATTCGTCAAGAGATTTCGCAGTGCAACTATTATTCGGGCAAATGATAAAATCAAGAGAAGACAAGTAGGACTGTCCTATCCTCTTCAGGATGGGGACATTCTCCAGCTTGCACATCGCTAATGGGATGTTTTCTGAGGGACACTCAGTGACTGAGCTCGAAAATCTTGTGGTGATAATGGTAGAACCCAAGTCACCAGGGAATGTTGGATTTGCCGCCAGAGTGCTGTCCAATTTTGGTGTCCGAGAACTCCGAATCGTAGGCCAGGACCTAAGAAATGATAATGATGCAAGAATATTCTCAGTTCATGCAATTCGCCTCCTTGAGGCAGCCGAAATCTTCCCGAATTTGGAGTCAGCGGTAGAAGATATGCATGCCTCTTGGGCGGCAACTGCAAGAGCAGGACGGAACCATAGCGTGACTCGCGCCTTGGTGCCTCTAAAGGAACTGCCAAATCCCTTGGCAATGACTGGAAAAGTTGCTCTTGTATTTGGCCGTGAGGACATTGGTCTAACAAACGAAGAGATTGCTCTCTGTGACTTGGCCTTCACAATACCTGTTTCGCCTAACTATCCCAGCCTGAATCTCAGTCATGCAATTGCAGTAGTACTCTATGAGCTGCATTCCAAGTATGTTCTTACGCGTTCTTCTAGTCCAACTGAAGCTAGACCCGCCACACGGGAGGAAAGAGAAATAGTATATCGCTTCTTTGACCAAGTCATTGATGAGCTTGAGATCAAAGATTACAGAAGGCCTATTGCCAAGAGAGTCTTTCGCAATCTCCTAGGTAGGGCATACATGACTGGGCGAGAAGTCGCCACATTGACCGGCGTGGTAAGAAAAATCAAGGAAATAGCTGTGCGCCGCGAAAATCCGGGGAAATCCGAAAAGAACTAACGTGAGATTGACCATGCAATCCATAAGGTTGGTATTGTGCATAGCATTGAACCAATTATCTACTCGATATTTCCGCAGGACTTCCTCTTCCACGGAGTGCACTGGCTACTAGAGATTATTCTACTAGTGTTCCTCTTCATCCTTCTCTGGGTTTGCTGCTGTGTTAGGTCAGTACGCTACTTCTGGAAATTCCCAATGCCTGCAGCTATGGGCAATGCAATTGCCGCCGGACCCTATCGGAACCGGGTCCAACCTCCATCAATGCTGGTAGAAGCCATAAATGCCAAACCTGGAATGACTGTCGTAGACATCGGGTGTGGTTCCGGATTCTACACAGTTGCCGTCGCGAAAGCAATCCAGCCGGACGGAGTGGTCTATGCTGTTGACATACAGGAGGAAATGTTGGAGAAGCTAAATGACAGAATGGTGCGTGAAGGTGTAAGGAACATTACTCCAATCCTTGCTGATGCAGAGGGAGATGTCCCCCTTGAGGATGGAATTGCGGATGCTGTGATTTCCGTAGCTGTCATCCCGGAGATTCCAAATCCTGTTAAGGCAATCATACAAGCTAAGCGTTTGCTGAAAGATGGTGGCATTTTTGCAGAGGCGGAGCTCTTCCTTGACCCTGATTTTCCCATGCGAAGAACTGTCAAGAAATGGGCAGAGAACGCAGGTCTTGCTTACGAAAAGCAGGTTGGACATTTCCTACGATACGTGCTTGTATTTCGAAAGAACTCATAACTTCAAAGCAGCAAAGCTCTCATTCAATACTGAAGATAGTTGATCCCAAGTACCCATCATTTCATTAAGAGCATGATATCCGTAGGAGATCATTCCATCTAGTCCGAGGTCAATACCTGAGAGGATATAGATGATAGGTTGTCTTCCTAACCGGAAAGTCATTCTATGAGGGAGATGCGAATCAATCCTTCCTGGGTATGACTTCAGCATCGCTTTCATACATTCTGCTCCCTCCCCTTGAAATAGGAAATCTGCAGCAGGGTCATACATGCGTGTTTCTTCGAAATCGATTATGCCAGTTACTTCCATTGTTTGAGGATTGGCTAGGATGTTCGTGGTGTCAAAGTCACCGTGAACGAGACCGGGATCATAGTCGAAATTCTCATCACAATCAAGGAAATCATGAAACAGCTTCTCTGTCCACTCCTTCTGCGAGTCGGATAGATTAGGATAGACCTCCTTCTGGATTCTAGTGAAGAAGCGTCGGGAATCTTCACGGTCAGCCCGTGGATCAAATGATGGTTCGTGATTGCCCCTCCACAATTCGCTCAAATCCAGTTCGTGAAGCTCACCAAGGAAACGTCCCAAGGTTTCGCCAAGTCTGCTCCTCTTTTCATCAGATGCATTGTCATAGAATCGATATACTGAGGTTCCTGGAAGCTTACGATACCCCATGTGCGGGTGCTCATGATTATCGTCAACAAATTCTGGGTTAGGAATTTGTAGGGAAATATGCGGTTGCAGCGTTCTAAGCAGGCGTGCTTCTCTTTGTATCAGTGCGCTGCGCTCTTCTGAAGGGAAAATTGTGCTCGGGAATCGGAAGATGTAACGATTCTGCACATCGTAAACATTGTGCGTTCCATGGTAGAGAAACTGAATCTCACTCTTTTTGGCGCCGGGAATGTGTTTTTGGATAATCATGCAAACATCAGAGAAGTCAATGTCAGGGGGGTTGTTCTCCTCATACATTCTACTTCAGTGTAATGCACCCCAATGTAAAAATCATCCGAGTGACTCAATAGCAAAGGCTTCTATGAGCCGTACCCGAGTTTCTTCTTAAGCTCAGGATCAATCTTGTCGAAACGAATCTTGCACGGGGTAGGCATTTTGGGAGCAGCCTTCTTTAGAGCAACCATTGCTTCCTTGATAAATGCCGGGTTGGTTCGGATTGTGATGAGTGGCTGGTCTGTTCCTACTCGTGCTGCGACACCTATGACCTTGCCAAAGGCTTTTCGCATCCCATCCTGTACACGGTCTGCACCAGCTCCGGAGATCATCTTGTTCTCTCGAAGGTAATGGTACGGCTTGACTCTAATTCGCAGGTGGTAGTTTCTTCTGCCAACCTTCTTTGTCATGTGCCTGTTGGACGCGACTCGAGCAGCCTCAAGAGCCTGGTGACGAATCTGACACTTCTCAAGACCATAGAGGGAGAGCTCGACATCGAATTTCCCACTTGCTTCGCCCATATCAAAGCTAACTATACGGCTAGCTGGCTGTCTGTGGATATAGCGCCTACGCACGAATGGCTGGCGATCCTGCTCTCTGTAACAGTGACCTGGTCTCTTTCCCATTTCTATCACCTAGTTGAGATTTATGGTCTTGAGTGGCTAAACTCACGTTTCGCCCGAGGGTTTCAATAAAAGGATTATGGCTTGTGCGAGATGTGGATTCATTGATAACTATTCAATACCATACTTGTTGCAGGGATTTAGCAAGATACGCAAAAGGAGTAATGAATCATGGGAAAGAAAGGAGTCGCAGCAGGAGTCTTGGTGTTCCTCATGGGCTTGGTGCTATTCGTAGATGACCTTCATGACTTTGTGGCAGGTACAGATTTTCTTCACTTTTTGCCTGACTTTGACCCCTACATCATCTTTGGGTTCCATTTGCATCATTTGTACATTGGTATCCTGATTATGCTGATAGGGTTGGCCTTAGCTATGAAGTATGATGAGTAGTTGCCTTGAAGCCAGATCATCAGCGATAACTAAGAGGAGTATTGTGGGGTGCTAGAACGAAGTAGGAAGACGGGCGCAATTATAGCCATCATATTAGCAACCATTGTCATTGTGTCTATCACGGTAGTAGTCCCTGCGGCAATGTCTTCAACCCTTACTTGGAGTGTCAGCTTGGGCGACGAAGCATCATATCATGTTACTGTCGATGCGTGGCAGAGTAATGTGTCATATGTAGTGCCGCCGCCTTCGAGGTATGCACTATTGAACGGACTCAATATTAGTGCAGATATAATTGCGCTTCCGGAATTGGGATGGTTCCTGAATGGCGGCGACTTTGCAGAGAGGGTCGTTCGGAAAGAGAAGATGAATGTTACGTTTCAGAATGGCACAGCCATTCCGGAGGATATTTCGGTCAGACTGAAATCCATGCTCTCAGCTTGCATTCTCCCAACGGGATCCTGGCTATTGATTGACAGCTTCTATCCAGCTACGCACGGCACAGGGCCAGGTACTGACACATACTGGTCATATAGTGATACAGATTCTTTTCATTTTGGGTACTATGCCTTTGGCATTGATAGCGTCACTCGAATGTCGAGTTCTGTGTCCTATGAAACAGGACTGCCAAAAGTGGTTTCCTACTACTACCGCCATGGAGCTGATTCGATATACAACCTTACTCTTCTGTGCATTGTAAACTAGAGGAATCATCTCTCAGGCTTATGAGGAAGACATTATTGCAGGCACATCCAAATGGGAATGGCTATTGAATTAGATGATTGAGATATACCAGCGGACTATAAGATATCCGATTGCTGTGAGGAGAATAACAGTGACCAAAATTCCAATGGCCATCCTACCAGTTCGGTTGAAAGTCATTGATTGTGCGGCGATGGATATTGCTGCAAGAATCACCTGAACTATAATCCAAGCAAGAAGGAAAGTGGGCTGCATTTCTAAAGGAATAACGTCGACGTAAGCAAGTATGAGGATTAGTATCAGATTCCCTAGAAACGCAATGCGTGTTGGTCCTGCAATTCTATAGTTCCAGTACTGTTTATCTCTAGTCCGAATATAATAAATGAAATCTTGGAACCTAGCCCTTATTCTCTCTAGCACCTTGGTACCCAATAACACTAGGTGCAGATGCTAGTTGAGTTTTTTCCTTTTGCTCGGCTACGCCCGGCACTGCTATTACAGTCATTAAGCAGATTCAGTGTATAACCTGACTCTTCCATATGTTGTGAACTGGAAAAATCACTTCTCAGGTCGCGCCAGGAATTTGATGCCCACCCAGCTCATCAAGAGTCCTATAAACAAAAGAGGCAGGACTGTCAGTATTACAATGCTGCCCACTAAGCCAAGTGGACCTAGCAATAGCTGGTCCCCCAGGTAGAGGATTCCAACAATTATTGACAGAAATGATGTACCAAAGACGATGATTCCGATAATGGCTGCGTTCATAGCAAAGGCACGAGAGCGTGTGTTCTCGTAGTTGGGATTGATTGCCATAATGCCAACAGAAACCATCACGGTACAACAGAGCAGTGTATAACTGTAGAGGAACATTCCCAAGATGAAAACCAGTTCAATTCCAGTGATTAAAGCAACTGCAATTGAGGGTATTATCGCCATTGGCAGTCCTGAAATGAAGTAACTGACAAGTCGTCCTGTTATGAACTTCTTTCCGCCAAAAGGAGCGCTTTTTATGACCCAGAGATGGTCTTTGCTCTCAATGAAACCAGTTCCGCCGAAGGTTAGGGCCACTATAATCATGAGCATATAGGACATCATGAACATTGGCATGAATACTTGGAAGAATGGATCATCACCGGGGTAGCTTGAGGAGGTCATGTTCATGATGAGTGGCATGAGCACTGCCATCATTACACCGTATGCAAGCCTCGACAAATTCTCCGCCTTTCTGAAAAAGTCCTTGAGACTTGTGACAACAAGGACACCAAGAGTTCCGGGGCATATTCTTCGAATTCCCCTAAGAACGAAGTTCTCCCTTACAACCGTAGTGACGACTTCTGTCCGTTCTCCAAGTTGAAAGGTAAACACTCTGTCTGCTGCTTTGAAAGCAAGAACCACGGTGATCACCGTAAACAGAACCAGTAGCGAAGCATCAGCTAGGATGTCAAAACCAAGGATTGGAAGGAAAAGGTCCAGCATCTCAGAAGTTACTTTGGGACTAAATATAATGGCGCCCCATGATGTCAAGTCGGCGCCCCAAGTGAATGGAAAAAGTAGAAACACACTCATACCCAATGCCTCTGAAAGAGGTCCTGCGAAAAACATCATTCCATAGAGTGGCAGACCTACTACCAGTCCAATGACCATTGACAACGCCCTTGCAAGATCGGCCCCTCTTGGCGACTCACCAATCTTTGCCTGAACGGCCATTGAAACGAGGTTTGAAAGCCATAGAGTTGACAATACAACCAGAAGCGTTGCTCCAAGCATTATCAGTTGGCCAAGCAGAGCCACTTCATAGGCCAAGATAAAAGGAGATAGGAGAACAGGTGCTAGGAACAATACCATGAGTCCGTAACTGGGAATTTTGCCAACAAAAGTGCCTATTAGTAGGGATCTAGTCGATACATCGCAGCTTAAGATTATCTCCCATTGGCCTATGTGGATTTCCTGAAGAGCGTAGAGAATTGGATACACAAAGATGAGCATCCACAAAAGCAGCATTGCCACTCGCATAAGCCCTGGAAGCCCTGCCATTAGCAAGATATACAGCAGCTGATTCTCACCAATAACAAGCCTCCATACTTCTGGGATAAGGTAAAAGGCCCAAAGAAATCCAAGGACCAATGTGATTGAGAAAACTAAAGCTCTTTTGCCCCTAGCTCTTGAACTCCAGACAAGGAACTCCGCCCTAGCTATTGCCAGCCAGTGACGAGTCAATGGTTTTGTGCCGCCTCCAACGAATCGCTAATTGCATACATATTCCGTGCAGCTTTATCTGTACTTCCCTCTGTCTAACTACTTACTTGAGTAGGAGGTTCATAACAGGGGTTTGAGGGCTCACTTCCTCAATCTGCAATCTGTAGCATTTAGAACTACTATTACCCTCATTCCACCTGCAATTGCATGTGGATTGTATCAAGGCGAATATTTGATAGCCGTTGAACCAGATACATACACGATAATGATTGTGATTGTATGGTGGGAAGCGACAGCTCTATTCATATTAGTCATATACTTGGTCTTGCGGTTCCGGGCTAGAATAAGCATTACAACAGGCTTGACTCGAATTCTTCTGGCTCTGCTCTTGTTAGCTTATGCTTCAAACCTTGCCCTAATGACATACGAATTTCTTGAAGGAATTACTGAAAAGCTGGTCCCCTTTTCTACTTGGTTTCCAATGATGCTTCTTTCGATTCTCATGCTTGTAGATACGGTCTGGCAAATGCAGAAGCTCAAGTAAAAGGATTATGGCCAAAGAGGAGGACATTTTGAGAACCAAATAGTTGAAACGTTTCGCTGTAATCCGAAGAGGTGTAGGTGGGAATAACTTCGTGCCAAGCCGAGAATTGATGGGATTGGTTCTACTGTCCATTCTGCTTGTAATATGCACAGTAGCGGTGACTGAGTTGGAAACAGCAATTCGCGAACCTCAAGCGACTTGGGAATATCTTGTTGAGTCACATGAATGGGAGGTAGAACAGCATTTTGATGTTGCCTTCTATAATGCCACAGAAGGATGGGTCGTTGGTAAAGGTGATGTTGGAATGGAATATGAAGACATAGGGCATGGAATTATCTGGCACACTGATGATGGCGGGGAAACTTGGGATATCGTTTATTCCCGACAGAATGACTATATTATGCATATCGAGATAGTGGATTCTGAGAGAATTTGGGTAGCAACTCGATGGGGTCTGCTCCGCACAGAAGATAGGGGGCAGACATGGCAATCCGTCTACGGCGTTTACGGAAGGGCATCAACTGTGGAATTCCTCAATAATACTTATGGTCTCGCCAGCGGTAATCACCAGCTCTTCGAGACCTTTGACTCAGGCGAAACCTGGCAAGAAGTCCAATCATGGTCGTTTGACTCGTCTTTGTATCAGATTCATTTTGTTAATAGAACAAACATATGGTGTTGTGGTTATGACGGAATCTTCCATTCTGCGGATGGAGGAGAAACTTGGATTCATGAGCGAGAGCAAAGGGCATATTCCATGTCTGCTTCCAACGGAACTCATGCATGGGCGTTAGGCTATGACCTGGGAATCGCACACACAACAGATGGTCAAAATTGGAGCCCTGACATGGTTGTCTCGCAGCGAAGCTGGAGAATCGATTTCTATAAAGACATGGAATTCATTGGCAACCAAAAAGGCTGGCTTGTAGGATCAGGCAATCCGGCAGTGGCCTATACGCCTGACGGGGGAAAAACGTGGTATGACCAGATGCCAAGATCCGCAAGTCTCAACGCTGTTGATTTCATCAACGAAACTCATGGCTGGGCCGTCGGATGGGATGGCGTCATTGTCCGAACAGAAAATGGGAATTTGTATGGAAAAAGGCTCATCACTGACGGACCTTGGTTTAGTATTGGCTTTGGAATAGTAAGATTCCCGGCGGCGGCATTTCTAGCAAATGGGATCATTACTATTGTTGTGAGTACATTGATAGTAGCGGATTGGATCTATCGAAGATGGCGAGGAAGATAGATGGGTGCATTGTTAAACCAGCAATAATGCTAGTTCAAAGGTATATGGAATCGAATAGCAGATTTGCTGTCTTGACTGTGGTATCGATTGGGCTACCAGTTGAACCCCTCCTTATTATAGGTGCAGCAGTTCTTGATGTGGTGATAGTGTTGGTGTTCCTAGCAAGAAGAAAAGGGGGAGCTATGGACGAGGGTCGAGAATGCTTGTGTCGGGGAGAACCGGGTTAGTATGGCTGCCTAGCGGTGGCTTGCTAATCCATTCTTCACCCCTTTCTTTGCCTCGATATTCCACATCATATCTATAAGTCTGCTTCATTCATGAGAGGGAATGAGGATTACATCGTGGATGAAGATTGTAGTAGGATGCTCTTGGTCAGCTTCGTGGGCACCCTGATAATAGGCACGCCGCTAATCTATTTGCTTTCCCCGATGATAGAAAACCTTGGTTTTGGCAGCGATTTGCCGCTTTATGTTGCTGTCATGTATATTGCTATATTCACTAGTCTATTCTACCTGCAATTCAGAGTCTTGACTTCCAGATATCAGACTCAGGAGCAACCTATAATGGCGTGAACTATCATCGCCAATTACTTTGATTTAACTCGCGGATCCGACACAACCTGTATTGGATTGCCTTCTGAGTCGTGGAAATTGAAGTATGACACCATATCAGGGATATCTACGATGTCATCCGATTCGACCTTTTTGCTTGAAAGATACTTCCTAGTGACTTCAAGGTCATCAACTACTAGAGTCAGAACACCTGACCCACGTCGAATCTCCCCCTCGCGTTGGTAGTTCAGACCAAGTCTTGCACCGGTGATTGGCAGAGCAAACTCCATCCAACCAGCTTCTTCACCGCCGTCCCAGGTCTTCTCGAGTCCTAGGATTTCTCCATAGAACTTTCTGGCTCGGTCAAAATCCTTGACATTGTACTGGAAGTACACGGATTCCTTGCTGTAGGGAATTGGATACTTGTCAGTCATTTCTACTCCTCTCAAGTAATATCTTAACATTCGTTAACCATAAACGGAGATAAGTCTTCGCAATTGAGTGCATGAACTCGCATCGGACCTTGGTTTTCTGGAGTCAAAGAACTAGTGTCTACTCAGAACGCCCAGAATCAACAGCGGAAAGAGAATTGTAGCGTCACCAATCACGGTTTCAAAGTTGGCTTCAGTCTGCATCTTTTGCCAAGACACACCTTCGACCAAAGGTGCTCCGCCTAGACTTCCCCCTTCAGGACGATCCAGAGTAATCTGAATTGCCATATCGAGACCGCCCTTTAGGATGGTGGAACCCATTGTGAAGTGTTTCGTCAGACCCCCGCCAAGAATCATCGCACCAGTCTTCCTAGTTTCGTTAATGATGCCAGCAAGAATTCGAAGGTCCTTTACAAAGTCAAGTGAGAAATCCTTTGCAGTGCTGTAGGTGAACATGTGAAAACCGAGCATCGAATCCATGAGACCTGGAGAGAATATTGGAACATTCTTCTGAGCTGCTTGGTAGACTATGGACTTCTCATCCTCAAGTGTTTGTCCAATCTCTGTTATAATTTCACTTGGTGATAGCCCTTTCATCTTACCCTCTGGAAGATTGTCCAAGAACTTGTAGGTCTCGCTCTCAAAAACCTCAAAGTCCTTCTCAGGGACAACAATGTCAGCTATGCGACCCATGCCAGCCTCTCTCAAAGAGAAATCATCATCGCCATGAGGAACTCTATAGTGACCTCCACCATAGGCTTCAACAAGATCATGAACTATGTTTGCACCGCTTGTGACAATAGCATTGATGTATCCGTGTTCTACAAGATGACTAATGATGTAGCGGAGACCCCCTGGAACCATAGGACCGGATAGCGAGAGAAACTTGAGGCACTCAGTATCCTCAAACATCCTCTCAATGATTGACTTCGCTCGCCCAATTCGACCGGCACCAAGAACTCCAACCTCATTCATGCCATCAAGGAGGCTTTTGACACTGTCATGTTTATCGGGATCAATATGTTGAACGCGATGCATTATAGTAACCGAAAGACCAGGTTTGATGACGAGAGATAAGTCATTCGCAGCATAGATAGTAACACGAGCCCAGGTATATTCCGGGAGGGCAAACCCGGGCTCGTGAATCCAAAAATGAATCAAGATACAGAGGAATACATACTGGATTCATGTTTTCTGGGGTCCGCAATCTACTTGCCCGTACTCTAAACGGGCGGAGAGAAAAGCGAAACTAATCACTATGCCGCCGAGTACAATAGCTTTAAACATGCAACGGAGTCTACTCTGACTATGCAGGCTCCCATCGAAATAATCCGTGACATGTTTTCCTACCTGATTGTAATCAATGCGCTCTTTATACAGGGAGTCTGGATTTACATTGGCCGAAAGGGAGAACAGGCTTACATCGATGATTTGACAAACTTTCGAACACCAAAGTCATCACTGTCAAGATTCTACAGGTGGCGCATGACTCAGACTGCCAATATTGTTCTTGAGGGTATGATACTTGAAGCAGTCCTCATATCGACGATAGCGGGTCTTGCTTTGCTTGCAGGGGATATTATGATCCTATTCCCTCTTATGCCACTACTAGTCTTTGTTGTGTTCTTGACCATAGTCGGCATCGGTCAACTTGCACGAAGGGTAGCATTCATCGTTGATAAAGAAGCAATGATTGTGAGGCGGTTGAATTCGTCTGAATTCAAGATTGAAGAGGCGAAGAACATAGTTGATGATTTGTCCAGCGCAGGTCAATTTGCAGATGGCAGACTGTGGTTTATCATGTTCAGAATCTCTTCACAACAGAATGCGATAGGATGGGCAGTCCGCGATGTGTTAATGGAGAAGGGCAGGATGATGCAAAGGCAGCTTGATGCAGAGACTGCAAGAGAGTCCGATTCACCGCCCTCATCAGAGGGTCCAAGAATTGAATAGCCCAATCAGTTGTTGTTCCTCTGACACAAGTCTTATATGAAATCCGAAAGGCGTGAACCAGAACTCCTTAGGAGAAAGTCCAATGTCGGAAACTAGCGTTAAGAAGGGTCTGAAAGGTGTAGTGACCAGCTACCGTAGAGGAAAGCATCTTCAACACCCGAACCAGGTTCTTCTACTGTTTGATGAGATTAAGACGAGAGCAGGAGCTGCATCATTGGTGGGTCGAAAAGTTCGTTGGACTTCATCTGAGGGAAGAGAGTTTCTCGGAAAGGTCCTTGGGGCGCATGGTAACGGTGGAGTGGTTCGTGCAAAATTCCGTACGAATCTTCCCGGACAGGCTATAGGCACACCCGTTGTATTGCTTTAGGCCAAGCACCAAGTTTTATCAGAGAATCATCGGATTCATCAGTGGCTCCGATGATGCAATTGGCTATCCGAGGACAGATTGTCCAGCGACGAGTCATAGTTAGACTGAGGAGCCCCTTTCTAAATCTCTCAGAGCTATAGTCCCAGAGGTTAAAACATGCTTGAGTGGTTGATTCTTATTATATACTGGTCCGCTGGGTTCACACTAAAGCTCGGTGATGACCTTCTTGATCTCCTGAAGCAGCCAAAACTATCACTACTACCTCTCGGTTTCTCTGGGTTTTCATTTGGATTGCTCATGTCTTATTCAGAATGGGACTTGGTTCTACTGACAGCGATTTTGATTGGAGTAGTAGTTTCCGGAAAAGTGAACAGACCTCAGTTTCTAATCGGTTTCATTCTGATTGGAGTGACTCTATTGCTGAATGGAGTTCCTGTGGTTTCGGACATTGCAGTATGGTTCACGATACTAGTTGTTCTTCTGCTCGCCGCAGTTGTTGATGAGATTCAAAATGAGAGAGTAGATAGCAATCAAGAGACCTTTGCATTCAAGTTCTTCCGTTACCGTTTCACGTTGAAGGTAGTGGTTCTTGGGCTATGCATACCTTGGCCAGATTTCCTCCTAGCAGCAATTGGACTTTGGGTTTTTGATTTCGGCTATGAGCTAGCTGGATGGCTAGTCGGTCGTTCTAGAGCAGGGAGAGAAATGCAAGACTACAGCATTCGTCAACAAAGATTGGGTTGAGGCGCTTGGACCGAGCAAAGTCTGCTCCTTCTTGACTAACGTAGGCCACCCCATTGACCCCGGACGAAATTGCGTACTTGTCAGTGTCTATCTTATGTTGGCCAATTGGTCTTGCGCAGCCAAGCAAGACAGGTGTATTTCTCAGCGCTAAGCGTGTAACAGTAAGGACACGTCCAATCAGTTCAGGTGCAGGAGGTCTAACATCAGCCATGGGTGTGCTGCGTACAGGACTCAAGGCAATTATGACAACTGCGGCGGGACTGTTTTCAGATATCATCTGTAATGCATTCAGCTCACCGGCCGGCCTTCCATAATTCAAACCTACAAGTACATGGGGGACAGTTGGAACTTCATTTGCTTTGAGCAGCTCCAGAGATCTTCCCATCTTTTCAGGCCCATTCTCTATATGGTACACTTTTCTGGCAACGGCCTCATCTCCGATGATATCCAGCATCGCTGCATCAATTCTAGCTTCTTTTAGGATGTGAACCGTCTGTTCATCCACTAATCCAGTATGGACAACAACTGTCAGATCTAGGGTGTCTTTTACTTCTTTTATCGCATCACCAAATTCAAGCAACGGAACATGGCCTCTTGCATCAGAACCTCCGCTGATGAGGACTCCTTTTGCTCCACGGCTGGCAAGTTCTCTGCAACGTTCAAGAAGTGTTTCTGGGGAAGTTGTTGATTCCATGCCCTTTAGCAAACGACCCTTACAATGTTCACATCCAAGAGCGCATGAGGTGCCAGTAATACTGAGGGAAGTGAATGTATGAGAGCTTGTATGTTGATGATCGCGAATCTTGTAAGGATAAGCGGTCGGACTATAACAGGTGAGATTTCTCCCGAATGTATTGATTCTACTCTCAAATGCAAGTGTCATCATATGTTCCAAATCGGAGGCTGATGCATTGAGTATGGCACCGCCATCACTGGAAATGTCAAAGGTCAAGGTATCTCAACAAACGTTGTTTTGGTGTTTATGCTATTAGAGTTGTGATTTGTCGCTGGACAACAACAATCAAGTAGGCATGATATTCCAGTCGACACACGAAAGCCGAGGGTGCTCACATTGTCATGCGCCAATATCGATGGAATTGATATTTTCTTCAACGCAAAGAGCGTTGCCATCTATGGAGCCTCAACGAGCCAAAATAGTGTTGGACAAGCCATAGTTCAGAACTTCATTAAGCCACAGTACACAGGCAAGGTATATGCTGTTAATCCGAAGTATTCGACTGTTCTTGGGGTTCCGTGCTACCCGTCACTACAGGAAATTCCAGACAAAGTCGACCTGGTTGTAGTGGCAGTTCCAGCTAGGCTTGCTCCGAGGGTGTTTGAGGATATTGGTAAGAAAGGCTCAAAGGCAGCTATCATCATATCGGGAG
This sequence comes from Promethearchaeota archaeon, assembly GCA_048937485.1. Classification (GTDB taxonomy): domain Archaea; phylum Asgardarchaeota; class Thorarchaeia; order Thorarchaeales; family Thorarchaeaceae; genus SMTZ1-83. The sequence continues at coordinate 30,403 of JBHLND010000002.1, read as the reverse complement.
GTTTCTCTGAAACAGGAGCAATAGGAGCTGAATTAGAGAACCAGGTTGTTAGTATAGCAAAGAAATATGGAATCAGGGTAATTGGACCCAACTGTGTGGGGGTCATTGACACTCACTCGCACGTAGATACATTTTTCCTTCCGGAGTATCGGTGTGCACGGCCGAAGGCAAGTAATGTAGCCAATATCGCGTTGGTTTCGCAATCCGGAGCCTTTGCAGCGGCTATTGCCGACTGGACATCAGAGCTTGGTCTAGGAGTCAGCAAAATCATCAGCCTCGGAAACAAATGCGATGTGGATGATGACGACCTCCTCTGTTTTCTGGGAGAAGACTCAGCCACACAGGTTATTTGCTATTACACGGAGGGCTATGACAGCAACAAAGGACGTTCTTTCTTTGACACTGCAAAGACCATTACTCCGACCAAGCCAGTTCTTGTTGTGAAATCTGGTAGAGGAAGCCGTGCCAAGGCCGCAGCAAGCTCTCATACTGGCTCCCTGGCAGGCTTAGATACCATCGTAGATGCGGCATATAGGCAATCAGGAGTGATACGAGCCGATAACTTCGAACACATGTTCGATATGGCTAAGGCTCTCTCAATGCAACCCCCTGGAAAGGGCGACCGAGTTCTCATGATCACGAATGGAGGCGGCCTAGGTGTAATGACCACTGATGCTTTGGAGGATTTAGGACTAGCAATCCCAAACCCTTCACCTGAGCTTGAAGCGAAACTCCGAGATCGACTTCCTGCTTATTGCGCCTTTGGAAATCCTTTCGATGTGGTGGGAGATGCGGGAGCCAGTAGATATGATGCAGTGTTTGAAGAAGCTATTGCAAGTGACGAATATGACATCTTTGTAATCGGAATGTTGCTACAAACACCAAGTCTTGGAATGGAGATCACCAATCAAATTGCCAACTATCAAAAGCAATCCAAGAAACCCTTTGTGGTGATAGCCATGGGGGGTGGATTCACAACAAAGGCAGGAGAGATTATGGAACTGATGGGCGTTCCCACATATGCAACAGGAGAGAAGGGAGCTCTGGCTGCCAAGGCGTTGGCAAGATATGGGGAAATCTTGTACGGGGACAAGTTCAATAGGACTATGGGCTCGGAGAAACCATAAATACGAGGAACAATCCAGCAAATAAGAAGGGGTCATACAAGTAATGAAGGCTGCCAAGAAGATTTTTGAGACTGCCCTTAAAGAGGGTAGAACCTTTGTTCTTGAACATGAGGCAAAGGACATCATGAAAGCATATGGAATGCCTGTACCAGCCTACGATACTGCATCAACAGCGGATGAAGCTGTTGAGAAGTCTAAAGCAATTGGATTTCCGGTGGTACTAAAGATACTCTCAAAGGACATCCTCCATAAGTCAGATGCAGGGGGAGTCAAAATCAATCTGAAGACTGAAGAAGAGGTACGGGAAGCATTCCAAGAGATTATGAACAATGCAAAGGAGTATGGAAAAGAAAAGGGAATTGAGGTGGATTTGAGTAGAGGAGTGTTCATCTCAGACTTTGCAGATATGGGTACAGAAGTTATAGTTGGAGTCACGAAAGATCCCCAATTCGGTCATGCAATAATGTTTGGACTTGGCGGCATATTTGTGGAAATTCTGAAAGACGTGACCTTTCGACTGATACCCCTGACAAGAACGGATGCCCAGGAAATGGTTTCTGAGATAAAGGCAGCCAAGATTCTGGAGGGGGCCCGAGGACAGGGACCACGGGATATCGACGCGCTCATCGAAATCATTATGTCAGTATCGAAAATGGTTGCCGATAATCCGGAAATCAATGAGATTGACTGCAATCCCACCTTTGTATATGAAAAAGGAAAGGGTGCACTAGTTGTAGATGCACGAATTCTGATTGATGACCCTTCCAAGACCGAAGCCTCTAGCCATTAAGCAGTCTGTGAAACAGAATCAAACCACGCTTCAGGTCTGCATCTTGCAAACCTGCTATTTCAGATACTTTGGTCACTCCAGCTAGAAGAAGTAGCAAAGCGACCATTCTTGGGATTAATTTGGCATTCTGTAGCAAAAAGTCCTTGCTTCCAGTGGAATCAACCAGTAGCCCTTCAAGTCTTCTAATCAGTAGACCAATCTTCTCATCAGTTCCCGTATCCGGCTGTATAGCTAGAAAGAGTGCTTTTACAGATGTTTCATCGCGGAAGCTATCCTGCGAGATTCCCACTTGCTCCAGCATCTCCATGGCTCCAAGAATTAGACTATCATAGTTGCTTTCCTCAATGCGTATTAGTCCTTGTTCGATAGCCTTCATCTGTGCTAGGAGCTTTAGCGAGTTGGTGAGTAGGTTGCGAGATGCACTTGGTGAGGATGGAACAATTTTCGCGAGTTTTTCCTCGTTTGATCTTTCAAGACGTGCAGCCATCGATGAATCTAGTTTGCGTTCGAATCCCGGAGTAAAGGAAACTTCAGCAAGTTTTGGAATCTTTGGATCAGTTGCGAGTCTACGAATCGCGGTGAGAGCTTTGAAGTCGTCAAGGGATGTATAGAAGAGAAGAACTCGCATGATGTCATAGGCGATTTCGAAATCACCTTCAGTAGTGATATTACGCCCTTGGCTCTTGCATACGAGGCCGCTCAGGAGGATCCAAGACGAAACAAAACGCTCGCATAATTTCTCACATACTCTGGTATCAGTGATTCCATGGTCTTCGAAGAATCTCGCAAGCTTTTCAGATGCTCCTGCGACTCTTCCAGATGTATCTCCTCCAATCTGAACAGCTGCCAAAGAGAGCATGAATTCTCTAGGATCTCGGGATGGGGGTCTTAGAAGAAAACCAGGGTCTTCTCTAGACATAGTCCACCACTTGGAGGTTGAGGTGAAGTAGTCGAGAACATCGATAGCGTTAGCAAGATCAGAGAGGTCTGATGCATTCCTAGAATCAAGAAAGGTGATTAGCTTGCAGCATATCTCCACAAATCGTGAAAGGTGCATTGTCAACTTCTGTCCCGCATAGACCTGAGTGGAGTAGCGACCTACTACAGAGTCAATATGTGATGCGACGTCGCTGGGGATTGTTGTTGCGATCAGTCCACGGTAGACATCGATAGGCTTCCTAGCCAAGGCTGCACAGCCTCCTCATTGATTCAGATAGAGTTCTGATGAATATCATATAAAACACTGTGTCACCAGTGATACTGGCAATCTCATCTACTTTCCAAAACGACGCGCTCTTTGCTGGTATGAACGAAGAGCTCGCCAAACGTCAATTCGCCTGACAGCTGGCCAGTAGATTTGTGCGAAGTACAACTCTGAATAAGCAGACTGCCAAAGAAGGAATCCGGATAGACGCTCCTCTCCAGAGGTCCTTATAATGAGGTCCGGATCAGGAATGCCATTGGTGTAAAGATGGCTTTCAATGATATTCTCATCTATTGCTGAAGGGTCAAGCTCGCCGTCTCGTATCTTTTGACCAATCGCTTGGACGGCATCAACAAGCTCAGCTCTACCTGAATATCCTATGGCGACATTAAGAACATGGTCTGTATATTCCATCGTTTCGGCTTCCGCCTGCGCAATGGCATTTTGAACGTCTTCGGGCAAGAGATCAACTCGGCCAATAGCTCTAATCCGTACTTTATGTCGATGAACATCCGGATTTCCAACAACCTCACTGAACTTATCCTTAGCAATTGCCATGATCTCATTTACTTCGTCCTTGTTTCTCTCAAAGTTCTCCACTGAAAAGGCATAGAGCGTGCAGACTTTCACCTGAGCCTCCCAGAGGATTCTCAGAACTTCCATTACCTTCTGAGCACCTTTGTGATGGCCAAACCATGGAACTTCAGCACCATGCTGTCGTGCATATCGACGATTGCCATCCAAGATTATGCCTACATGACGAGGAGCCTTATCCTTGTCTAACTGACTATGAAGATAGAACTCGTATAGTCTGTAGACGGGTCCGGCCAGGTTCATTAAATTCACGTTCCAGTATTGTACCAAACAATTTGCATGTCCTAATAGCCTTGGTGCTAGCTGAGTGTGTGTACTAAATCATCCCTGATACTTTCTCAGCAGCTCTCTTCATTTCAAGAAATACCATTCCAAGCTTGGCGCTTGCAGTTGTTGAAACAGTAAGACATGCATTCATTCCTGCCTGAACAACAAGTAGCCACCCATCAACTCCCTTGATGTTGACCTGTTCTAGATTCCCTTTCCCTAATTCTATGGCTGCTTTCTCTCCAAGGGTCAACATAGCTGCAGTCATTGCTGCAACTTTAGCTTCGTCAACATCAGTTGGTAGGGCTGATACAATTGGAAGCCCTTCTACACTCACAATAGCACAAGCTTCAATCTCAGGAATACTGCCTTGCAGCTCATTAAGAACGCTTTCCAATGTATCTCCGCGGCTCTCTGCCATTGGCTTCACCATTTTGGTATTTACTTGTACATTCGTTTAAGGATGACCTCTCGCGCTATTGATTGAAAGGCCCTCTTGACACCAACTCCTTGAACGGCGATGGTTTCGTATATTGGCACATTTCCACCAAGACCTAGTAGGTCAAGCATCTCATCGCGAGACATCCGGTTCGGTAGGTCTCGTTTGTTCAGCATAACGACAATGGGTATCTCACGCCCTAGCGCATCACCCAAGAACAGCTTTAGTTCTTCAAAGCTCTCCGTGTTCTCATCTCTCTGGTCAGGAGACGAGTCTGCAACAAACAGAATGCCGTCAGTGCCCTGGAGTACAACCTTGCGCTGGTGTCTATGTCGCTTCTGACCTGCAACAGTGAATACGTCAAAGAGAACACGCCCGCCGGCACTCATTGGCACATAGTCAAAGAACAAGGTACGGTTGGTTTCATCTTCTATTGCAGTGAACTCACCCTTCTGGAGACCCTCAACTTTCCCGTAGAGCCATCTCAGGGCCGTTGTTTTACCGCCGAGGGAAGGTCCGTAGAAGACTAACTTGAGATGAATGCGACCTTGTTGATCTTTACGCATTAGGCCGTCACCTCACCGTTGAGTTCCCGAACGTCTTCCTTGCGCATTCCGTTTGCCTCGCTTCACTGCATCTATTCCATAGGTCCCTGAGCCAAAGGCCCTTGCTCAGTGGGCTGATGATTTAAAACTGTGGTCTCATAAAAGCCTTTGTGGCACAATTGGAGCATCTAGGGGTCATCTGTTGTATAGTTAGACCCTCTCGAGCTCCGCCAGTGCAGACTTGAGGTCTTCCTCATCAAGCTCCTTGTCCTTGCCACTTGGAGAGATCGGTTCAACGGCCAAGAACTTGTCAAGTTCATCAGCAAGCTGTACACCCTGTTTCTTCATGACGAGGCGTATAAGGCCAATGTTGACTTCCGCCTCGGATACCACACAGAGCACACCTTTTCCACAGGCTGAGGCGAAGATCTTGCCTTCGCTAAACTCCGATGTCACTATCTCCAGTTCTCCAATCTGGAGGTTCTTTCCCTGTTCTTCACTGGCACAGAACACAGCACTGGCAATCGCACCGATGCTATCAACGTCCACCGGGTAATAGCTCAGCTTACTCACATTGGCAATTGTCAGTCCTGTTTTGTCAACCAGGATTACTTTCTTGATCCCCTTGTCCTGTCTGATGATTTCAGTCAGGATTTTGTCGAAAGCTTTCGGATCACTCATTCCGCTACATCCCCATACTAATTCTTCTTTAGGACCACTAATATCAGGCCCTCTTTTTCATCTGGTGCGATGTTTATTTGACCTTGTGTTGTGTCCAACGTGAGGAAGGACAACGACCCCTCGCGAAGAAGGCGCACTGCATCCAGGGCCTTTCCAACGAGAGAGGTAATGATAGCAGCAATATTCTCTGTGGTGTCAGGGTCAAGATCGCTGCTGAGAGGAAGGCCCTCCATGGTAGTCACAACGACTCCACGAACGCCATCTTGGTCTTTGAGCCGATTAAGAATCGACTGCAGCTTCTCTTGACTTATCAACCTGAAGAGACTCCACCGATATCAATTGGGCATTTGCCAACTCCTTACGCCGCAGTTGGGTATTTTAGGATTATCATGATATTGCTTGGCGCAGTAAGCCCTTTTGCGCAATAGATTGCGCAATTCACTCAATTGTGGTGTTACCTTGGTAATACATTCGGGCTACAGGAATCAAAATGAAAAGAAAGGCTGAGTGACACTGCAGCAATTAGTGTCACTCCATTATCTGGACTATGCTTCGTCCTCGTCGTCAAACATTTTCTTCGAGCTTCTCTTCATTTGGGCCAAGCTCTCAACAGCAGACATATCAGCTGCAGCAGAGGGAGCTGCACCACCAGCAGGAGCTTCTCTCATGCGTTCCTCCTGACGCTCAAGCTCTTCCTCTTCACTAGCGAGAACATCATCGGCCTTGTCAAGCATCTTCTGCACTGGGGCAGGTGCCGCTTTGGCATGAACCTTCATTGCAGACCTGAAAGCTGCGAGTCTCTCCTTGCCCTTCTTTCTGTCACCTCTAACAGCATCTTCTCCAGCTTTCTGGGTGACGAAAGTAGCCCCCACTGTGGGGTCAAGGGTCTTCATGATCTCGTCTTCTTTGTCTGAAACACGAAGCTTAGTTGTGACTGCACGCACACGTCGAGCACCTTCTTCATCTGTGTAGGCAACTTGCACCTGTATTGGAATCTCTTCCTCCTTGATTTTAGACTCGGGTTCAATCTCAAAGTAGAGTTCGTGGTCTTCTCCAACCACTCCTATCTTGCCGCTGCCCTTCTTCTTTAGTTCATCAAGAACTGCACGTGACGCGCCTGAAGCGTCCTTCACCTTTACTCCCTCAGGAGTAACCAGCTTTACTTCGACGTCACGACCAAGTAATGAAGCACCAGCAAGTTCTGAAAGACTGCGATCGAGTTCGTTTGGTGTCACGTAGTACATTGTACCGCCCGTTGCCTCAGGTAGGAGACCTAAGGTACGAAGCTCCATAGCGCCACCGGATGCGATGCCAACCACATCTACCGCAGCGCCCATGTCTAGGAAAGACTTTCCAAGATCCTCATAGAATGCATTTGCTGGAGTGACTTGGTAGCCTTCGAGAGCTCCAATTCCCTCGTTTGCAAGTCCGTCGGTTAGAAGTACAACCCGACCAACATCACGATGCTTGGCAATAACAGATGCCATGACCATTGCAGGACCAAGTGCAGTGCCTCCTTGGTCGCGAAGAGCACTCACGTGCTGCTTTAGCTTTGGGGCATTGTCACCCACTTGAACAAGGCGAACCTTGTCAAGGAGTTTCTTTGTCGCTTTCTTGATATCGTCCAAATTCATGAATGTATCTGAAGGCAACTCAATGGGTGCACCTGTTTCTAGGTTTCGAACCAAGACTGTACTCTCGAACTCGATAAGTCCAAACATGGTATTTGGAGCATTGGCCGCTAGACTATCAATGGATGTTGTCAAGCTTCGCTTCACTGCGGCAAGATTAGCTCCTGCCATTGACCCTGATACATCAATAAGAGCCAAGAACGAACGACCGCCAGTAGACACTCCTCCAGTTTCAGTAACTGTTTCTTCTGGAGGCTTTACAACGAAGTCGGTGTCCTCACCAGCGACAACAATCTCTCCTTCAATTACGTTTAACGTTCCACAGAACGGACAGACGAAGTGCTGTCCAACCTTCGGATCATCCTTAATCTGATCCACACTTAGTAGAAAGCCATTGCATTTATGGCAGGCAATTGGCTTTCCTACGATCTTCTTCGTTTCACGTGCTAGTTCGCCGAACTCAACACGAACAACGTAAGGAACATCGCTCATGACTTTCTTGGAGGCCGGAAAGGTCTCCGAGCTAGTTCTCAGCATAGGCATGTTAATTCTACCTCAAAAAGGTGTGAGGGAGTTCACATTTGCAGTTAAAAGGTCTTTCACGATTTTCTTGTTGAAAGTGTGAGATGACTGTCTATGTTTTTCGTTTTATAATAATGATAGCAACAATGACAACAGCGGCTGCTCCTCCAATGATTAGACTGAGCTCGACAAGTCCGATAGCTGAGGGCGGATTCAATCGTTCGAATGATATCAATGTGGAGAAGTCATTGTAAGCTGTTATGTTAAGTGAAAGGTAGCCAAGAACTCCATCTGATTTGTAGTATTCCTGGGTTATGTTTTGCGAACTCCATGAATCAGAGTATGAAGACGTCCAGCCCCAGTGTATGAGATTGTCTATACGTGTTACTTCGTGTTCGTATGTGACTGTTGTTGTTGTAGTTGTTGTGGTGGTCATATTGGACGGTAATGAGGTCAGCAATTGCCAATTGCCCACAGGCGCTATGAATATTCCATCAATATATGCGAAATGCACACGGGAATCTGAAAGTGACAGTGGAGTCCCATTCTCATAATGTAGGGAAATCTCCGGATAGACTAGTTCTTCAACATATTGGATATTGTCAGGGATAGTGGGAAGATCCACAACTTCAAAGTAAATAGCTTCATCATTAATTGCTATCACTTCATCTGGCCAGCCAGTACGATGCTCAACCTGCCTAAAGGTGAAGGAAAACTCGTGCCTATTTCCGATCTGTACGGCCCATCTTAAACCCTGGTTGTTCGCAACAACAAACGCTGGTAGGAACAAGATACAAGCAATCATTATGAAACCAGATTTCTTACGCCGTTTCACGTAGCCACCCCCTTCAATTTGGAAGTTTCAGGTGTGATATATTCGTTGCGAGCAGAACAACACCTACCAACGCATAACATATAAACGACTCAAACCCCACACAATGTAGACATGTATGGCATCGCACGGAGGAAATTTTGAGATGGTCGACAAATCCAAGATTGAGAAAGTCGTGGCAAACACAATGTCAGCGAATGAGAATCTTGAAGGAATTGTAGTTTGCAACGCAAAAGGAGATGTGGTCTTTGGCCACACTGTTGCTGCAGGAGTGAAGCACTCTGACATTGCATCTCTAGCGGTAAAGATTGCATCAAACTCATCTCAGCTGGCGAGTGGTCTGGACAAGGGCGGCTTAAAGGAAGTGTCAATTGCTGCAGATAATGGATTCATTGTCGTCCTAGGCGATGTCAAAATAGTGCTGGCTGGAATTGCAGGTGAAGGAGCGCGCGAATCTATGGGCCTCATTCGAATGGCCTTGAAACGCGCCCTATTGTCAATGCTAGATTAATCAAGAGGGCGCTCCGGAACCACAGAGCTACCTTTTTTTGGCTATAGTATGCTCATCTAGGTACACACAGCAATACCTGAATATGGTCAGGGTATTACACGGGTAGTACCAACCATATTAGGGGCTGTGGAGGATGTTCGATGTAGACACGCCAAAGTCTTTGAGTGTTGGTAGATAGTTGGAAGGGAATGCATCTTGGTCCATATTGACAAGCTGGTGTGCAGGGGCTTCAAGTCATTTGGACGAGAGAATGTAACGATTAATCTCAGTAAGGGATTCACTTGTATTGTTGGTCCCAATGGCTCCGGTAAATCGAATGTTGTTGATGCGATTCTTTTTGTCCTTGGTCAGCTGAGTGCCAAGACGCTTCGAGCAAATGTATTCTCAGACCTTCTATACTCTCCACCAAAACCCAATATGCCACCAAAGGCAAAATCTGCTGTAGTTGAACTGCACTTTGATAATCGTGATAGGAAGCTACAGATTGAAGCGGACAAGGTTGTTATTGAGAGAGAACTTGACGATTCTGGAAAATCCGTTTGTAGAATCAATGGTAAAGTTGTGACAAGAACAACAGTTCTTGACATACTAGGCGCTATCGGGGTTGATCCGAACGGGTACAATCTTGTTCTTCAGGGCGAAATTGCACAGATTGTGAAAGTAAGTCCAATTGACCGTCGTAAGTTAATTGAGGAGATTGCTGGAATAGCGGCCTATGACGAGCAAAAAGAACGTGCTCTGAAGAAATTGGCAGAGAGTGAGGCTAATCTTGGAAAAGTAGAGATGCAATTACAGGAACGAAGACGACAGCTTGAGAAGCTTGATGAAGAGAGGACGGATGCTTTACGACATCAGAAACTGACAAATCAAATTCGCCAGATTTCGATTGACAGTCTCGCATGGAGAACAGTGAAGGGCAAGAATCGAATTGAAGCAATTCATGAAACACTAGCAGAGAGAGCTGAGGAAGCAGAGAAACTTGTCAGGGAACAGGCAGAGGTTGAGGAAAAGGTCAAAGCCACTGAAGAACAGATTGATGGGATAGATGCAGAAATAGACGAGATAACAGGTGGGGCCTCAGCTAGAGTTTCAGAGCAATATGGAGTCGTTTCGGCAGCAGTAGACCATGCCAAGAGTGACTTGGAACGTTCCAAAAGCGAGTTTAATGCCGCTACAAGTGAGAGAGATGCACTTCATGTGGAGATGGAGTCTATTCAGGAACAGATAAGCGGCTCCAAATCCCTCATTGGTGAAAAGGACCAGGAACTAGCAAGACTTGATGATGAAATTTCAGAGTGTGCCTCTAAAATTGATAATTTGGAGAATCACATTGAGAAGGAACAGGAGAGTGTGCTTGAAGCTACTCAGCGAATGCAAGATCTCAACAATCAGATGAGAATGCTTGATGAGGGTGTTTCTGAGGTTCGCTCAGCTATAAAGAGTGACAGTAAGGAATTGGGCATGGCTTACGAAGAGCTTCGCGATGCAAAGGATCTCTTGGAAAGAACTGACAATGAGCTTGCAGAACTGAGAAGAGTCATTCCTGTCAAGCGTGATGGACTCCAGAAGTCAGAAGAAGAAGAAGCATCCAAGCGGTCTAAGGTAGAGAGCCTAGAGGAACAGCTAGCCACTGTTGACAAAGAGGAGAAAGAATCGGCGAGAATTGTAAAGGCTACAAGAGAAGAACTGATTCGCGTTCAAGCTCGACAAGACGCTCTAAAGGATGCAGAGGAGGCGTTCTTAAAGAGAAAGCGAGCCCTTGCAAGGGTGCTTGAACTACGTGACTCAAGCACCATCGAAGGAATTTACGGAACTGTTGCGGAGCTTGGTGTCATTAATCCAGAGTATGCTACAGCGCTTGAAGTAGCTGGAGGGAGCCGCCTATCATATGTGGTAGTGGAGAATGATGATGTTGCAAGTGACTGCGTCGACTTCTTGAAGAGAGAACGTGTAGGCAGAGCATCATTCATTCCTCTCAATAGAATAAAATCTCGAGCTCCCGGGAAGCTACCGAAGGATGATGGGATTATTGGCTATGCAATAGATCTTGTCACTTTTGATTCGAAAATGCGTCCAGCGTTCGAGTTCGTGTTTTCAGACACCTTTGTCACTGAAGATTTTGAAACCGCGAAGAAGCTAGGATTCAAGGGACTGAGAGCAGTGTCTCTCGAGGGCGATCTGGTGGAGAAATCCGGTTTGATTACAGGTGGACATTATCACCGTGCTGATGTGGGACTCTCCTTGCAGGAGAAGGATATTAGCCCTCAAATTGCAGAGAAATTGAAAGGTCTTGAAGAGATACTGTCTGAACTCAGAACACAGCAGGAGAACCTAAGACGACAGAAGAACATCCATGATCAAGAGATACAGGACCTTTCTAGGTCAAACTATCGAGCCAAATTAGAACTAGATGGGCATGAAGAGCGTTTGAAAGAGAGAGAGAATCGTTCTGAAGTTCTGAAAGGCCGAATTGAAACAGCCAATGTCACAATTGAGGCATTGGAGAAGCAGATCGCTGAGCTTACCGAAAGAGATGGTGAGCTAACGGAACATCGGGAGATGGTTCGAGAACAGAGAGATGATGTCAATGAGCAGCTGGCCACATCAGATACAGCAAAACTCACGCAGTACTTGAAAGACCTGAAGGAGGTCATTGCTCATCACAAGAAGGAACGTGAAGCATTAACTAGTGAAATAACATCTCTAAGAGTTGCGCTTGAAGAGAGACTGAAACCGAAACTAATGGAGTTTGACCTTCGCTATCAGACTCTTGTCAAAGGCATTCCGTCGCTAGATGAAAAAGTGAAGGCCTTTGAGGATGAGCTATCAAAGAAGGAAAAGGACTTTCTAAAGCTCAAATCGGAACGAGAGAAGATTGATGATGCGGTAAAGGACAAGCGTGTCCTTCAGCTTGAGCTTAAAGAACAGCTTCGCAACTTCAGATTGAGACATGAAGAGATTCGAGAAGAACAGACTGCAAATGAGAAAGCAGTTTATCGACTCCAAACGGAACAGTCACGTCTGGAAACAGATATGGTTGGTTATGTTGCAGAGCTTAACGAAGTCGCAAAGGCGGATGAAGAAATCGCAAAGAGAATTTCTCTGAGAGAGCTGACCTACAAGGAAATTGATGATTTTGACGAGAAGATTAAGGAGCGTGAGAGAGAATTAGAGGCCCTGGGGCCAGTGAATCTCAAGTCCCTCACAGACTATGATATAGAAAAGGACAGATATGAGGAGATTGTGGACAAGAAAGCTAGCCTTGAAGAGGAACACAAAGAGATTCTTGCGTTCATGGAAGAGATAGAGGCAGAAAAAACACGCAAGTTTCTTCAAGTCTATAATGATATTGCTGATAATTTTGCCCTCGTGTTCTCCAAGCTCTCACCTGGTGGAGAAGCGACCCTCATGCTTGAGAATCCAGAGCATCCTTTGATGGGAGGAATCACTGTCAAGTCCAAGCCCAGAGGAAAGGAGCTTGTAACCTTAGATGCCATGAGCGGGGGTGAGAAGACGATTACTGGACTTGCGCTAATCTTCGCAATTCAGATGTATAATCCAGCCAGCTTTTACATATTCGATGAGATTGATGCAGCTCTTGACGACGTCAATGCTCATAACGTCGCGCTTCTGATATCCGAAATGTCCAAGTCATCTCAATTTGTTGTCGTGTCACTAAGAGATACTACTGTGCAGAAGGCAGACCTATTGATAGGAGTTTCCAACCAAGACGGAATATCACGCATTGTTAAGGTTGATCTGGAGGAGGTTGGTTCAACAGCATGAGCGAAGAGAACGCTCCATTCTGGGCGGTTCCGCCATATATTCTATTGACCGATGTCCTTCAGCTTGACAAGGTTGAGCCCTGGAATGTTAATGTCGGGAAACTTGTGGCGGGATTTCTCAAAGAGATGAGGCTACTGGGTGATATTGATTTTCGAATCTCAGGAAGCGCTCTGTATTCAGCTTCTGTCATATTCATGAAGAAAACGAAAGAACTTGTTGAGCTTGGTTTACTTCCGCCTGAAGATATGGATGATGATGAAGAACTGATTATTCCCTTAATTCGCCCTCCATTTAGAGTTGGCAATCAGAGAGTAACATTGGAAGAGCTGCTTATTGCCATGGATCGGGTGATGAGCAAAGGCGTTCGCCAACGCTCTAGTCCATCAAGGAGAAGAAGATACAGCACAAGAGCGGACCCGCTGGCCTTCAAAATGGAGTCCATGCGTGCAGATGTTGAAGAGAACATCTCTGAAGTCTATTCAGACCTGTGTAAGGTAATGAAGATTGGAGAAGTTTCCAGTTTTGTTGAGCTGCTTATGAATAACACCCGGCGAGAGATTGTGCGCGTGTTCTTTGCACTTCTTCATCTCTTTGCTAGGGCGTACATAGACATATGGATGGATGAAGAAGACGTGATCTGGGTCAAGCTTCAATCTCCTCCACCTCCAGAGGAAGAAGACGAAGAAGCAGTAGCGGAATCAGTAATTGAACCATAGGTGATGTAGTTGGACGAGGATGTAGTCAAGCTTGAAGCGGCCCTTTACGTGGCTGGCAGACCAATTGCATTGGATGAGCTTGCCTCCATCATAGGTAAAGCAGAATCAACTACTAAGAGACTACTTGAAAACCTCGGTTTTGAGTACAGAAAACGAAAAGGGGCTCTAGAGGTAGTGGAGCTTCCTCGTGAGAGATATGTGATGCAGCTCAAACCTGAGCTTACTCCAGAGGTGGCCAGGTTGATACCAGGAGGCTTGCTATCCTTTGCAACATTGCAGACGCTTGTTTATGTCGCTTTAAAACAACCAATTCTGCAATCGGAGCTTGTAGCACAAAGAGGCACGCATTGCTATGACCACATTAAAGAGCTCATGGAAAAGAAGTTCATAGACGCAGTGCCGGAAGGGCGAAGCAAACTCCTGAAGACAACACAACTCTTTGCAGACTACTTTGGCTTGGATTCGGACAGGGTCAAAATGAAAGCTCAGCTAAAATTCAAGATGAAGCGCATATTGGAGAGTCAACAGGAAGCAGAGGCCAAAGCAGAATTGGGCTTCGACTAATTGCTTCAGGTTAACATTTTCTAGCAAACACGGGGGATTGGTTCTCCGTAAGGCACCTGAATGATTCTCCTGCCGCCCACCGTCGTTCGCATTGTGACTCGGGCTTTTCCTTCCTTGAATCTCCCAATTACCTTTGCCCCTTCTGTTGCCTTGTGACGGCGTAGAGCTGTCAGTAGTTCATCAGTCTTTGATGAATCTACGGCCATCACGACCGTACCTTCACAACTCATATGCAGCGGATTTAGGCCAAGTATTTCGCAGATGGACCTCACTGCTGGACGTACCGGAATGTATTCCTCCTCAATCTCAAGCTCCAGTCTTGATTTAGATGCAATCTCATTCAAAGCCACTGCCGTACCGCCTCTGGTTGGATCCTTCATGGCATGGACGCCACCTACCTCAAGACAGTCACGTATTGGTACCCAGAGAGGCGCTACATCGCTAATCAGGTCGGTTTCAAACTCTAGGCCTTCGCGGTGTGCTAGAAGAGACGTACCATGATCACCAATTGAGCCTGTGACAAGGAGGTCATCTCCAACAAGAGCACCAGCGTCTGAAACCGGCCGGTCTCCATAGACTATTCCAATCCCCGTTGTGGACATGACGAGCTGGTCAAGCGTACCTTTTGGCATGACTTTCGTGTCACCTGCTATCATGGCAATATCAAGTGGTTCAATGATGTCATTAAGAGATGACAAGATTTTCTTGAGCATATCAATCTCAAAGTCTTCCTCCACGATGACTGTATTAGTCATGGCAATTGGCCTTGCACCCATGACAGCTATGTCATTAACTGTCCCACATGCTGTAAGAGACCCAATGTTTCCTCCAGGGAAGAACAGCGGGTGAACTGTGTGGGCATCAGTGCAGACGATAATTCCATCCTCCTCAACCGTTAACGTTGCGCCGTCATCCATCTCATCAAGACCAATCGGACCAAGACGACGCTTTCCAAAGGAGGGAATAATGGTATCCTCAAGTAGCCGCTGCATAATCTTGCCACCGGCACCGTGAGCAGTTTCGATTCTTGTCATTTGTTGGCCTCCAGTCAAGAACAATTCATCCCACACTATCAACTGTATTTGAAGGGAATGATTTGTCCAGATGAAGCAAGAGCTTTGTCAGTAAGCAAGATTTAAAACCACTCTACTGAGTGCGTCAGTGACCGAACTAAGAGGTAGTCAGAAATGGGTGTCTGGCATAGAAGATCCAACCGAACACCAAGCGGAGCACGCTTGAAGAGATTCAGAGGCAAGAGAAAGCACCAGATGGGGCGCACTCCGACTGAAACTCTTATGGGAGAAGGGAAGAGGAAAAGGATTGACAGCAGGAGTGCCCACAAGAAGATGCCAGCTCTTCGTTTAGGAATGGTAAACGTTACAGACCCAAAGACAGGCAAGACATCCCGAGCAGAGATTGAGGACGTAGAGAATAACCCAGCCAACATGGACTACCAACGTCGAAAGGTCATTACACGAGGAACTGTAATCAAGACGTCAAAGGGTCGTGCCAAGGTCACAAGCAGACCAGGCCAAGATGGTATCCTGAATGCCATCCTAGTCTGATTCTAGAACTGGCATCATGTAGATGCCTCAACTTCTGCCTCGATATTGGTGATGATGAAGTCTTTTCCTCCAGTAAGGATAGTATTACTTCCATCGCATTTTGGACATTTCATGGGAGCAAAGATGGCTACTTGTGGTGGTAGATCAAGAGCACTCTGACTCTCTCCTTCATAGCCACAATCATTGCATTTTAGCTGCCCCTTTACAAGATTGATCTTCAAGGCGGCTCTCTCAACTATTGTGTTCTTGCTTGCAATCTCAAAATTGAACTGCAGCTGTTCAGGAATCAGAAATGTGAACTCCCCCACATCAACATTCACGGCGTAGACCTTCTTCACATTGTGGCTTTTCGCAGCCTCTACTGCTGCATCAACTATAGAACAGGCAGCGGAGAATTCATGCATTCTAGGATGCTCCGTATTAGGAGGTCTGCGGAGTCGTTAAGGTGTTTCCGTTATGGCATTGAGAGCATAGCTCTTCTTTATATGAACCGGTACTATTGGCGTTTATCTCATTCCGCTAATGCACCCTTATGGAGGCAGAGAGGAAGTGTCCAAGACCTCAGGTAAGAGTGGAAAGACCAAGAAGGCTAGAACAGAAGCCAAAAAGAAAGCCACTAATAGCAAAACCAAGAAGAAAGCCGCGAAGACTGAACCTAAGGAGATGAGGAAGGCAACCAAGAAGACCCCAGCGAAGGAACCTGCAAAGAGGGCATCAGCAAGAAAATCTGACAAGAAAGCTGCGGCTAAGATGCATTCCCTTGCTGATGAATTAGCAAAAGAGATTCATAGTAGCGACGATCAGGTGGCTCTAGGGGCCATTGATCGTCTGGGAGGAGTTCAGGATCCTGCTGCAACTAAGTATCTTATTGAATGCTTATCCGATTCGAGATATATGGTCAGAATTTATGCAGCGGTCCAGCTTGGAGAACGAAAGGACAAGAAAGCTGTGGCTTCACTTATTGAATCTTTAAACGATGAATCGCTATTTGTCCGGCAAACAGTTGCTGGCGCATTAGAAAACATTGGGGGCAAGAAAGCTGCTACTGCTGTCAGAGAGGCCGAAAAGAAAGGACTGCTTCTAGATGAGCTTCCTGAAGGCAAGAAACTAGGAATGGACTGAAGCACTATTCATCCTTCTCAACAATATGGATCACGTTTTCACGACCTTCTCGAAATCTTCGAACAAGTCCGCGTTCTTCTAGTCCAGTCAGAACTATACTAATCTTCGATTGGGACATAGCTAACTCTGTATAGAGGTCCTTTTGCGAGCAGGAGCCCCCCTTACGCCGCAGGGTTTCAAGTATCTCCTCCTCCTCATTGGTGACTCCAACAAATCGAACTGCGCCGATTTGCCGAATTCTCCTAAGAGCCCGAGGGCCAATAGTAACGAATAGCACACCTAGTGCAGCTCCCAATACTAATAGCAAGACCTCCGAATAAGCAGGTACAATGTTTGAAGTCTGGAATAATGGGAGACCGTACTTAATGATGAATACTTGCTCCTGACCAGATTGTAGACTGCCAACGTTCCATTCAAACACAAGCGAAGAACCATCTGTGAAGTTGGCATTGGCACCTGGAAAGATAGGCACTGCTGCATCCTGCGATATTATTGCACTTGCTGGGAGAATTGCTCTCAAGGCGAAATTCTTGAAAGATGATAAAGGACGAATGTAGAATATAAAGTCACTAAGGAGATACGTCCTATCTGAACTCGTTACAGGGTCGGATTGTAGATCGGCGACTCTGAGTTCAAGTTTCATCCATACGGAGCTGTTAATTTCCAAACCACTTGGGATAGGAATCAGAACCTCAGTGTATCGATCCATCGGATTGGCAATTGCTGCTATACTTTGAGAATTCACAGATGCCTGCAGTACTCCAACGGATAGAGAATCAATTCGGAAAGTTGCTTCTGTAATTACAGTCGAGCCAATATTATGAATTTGGGCCGAAATCTCAAGGTGGGTGGTTCCATTTTCAGACATCCTTGCGACTATCTCTATCGGGTTTAACTCAATGTCAGTATCCTGTGCCAAGGCGAGTTGGGCTAATGCGGGAGTAGCCAGTGAAAAGGCTATGACACAAACCACGAATGTGAGAAGGGTTTTCTTCAAGTAAGACCACCTTGGGTTATGAATCTCGAAACTTTCCTAAATAAGAAGTGACCGCATCTGGCAGAATTGCAAAGAAGAGAGAGGGATAGCGGGAGTGCCACTATCCCAGAAATATGCTATCTCCTGCGAAGCACAACAGCTGCAAGAGCAACTACGGCAATTGCACCAATTCCAAGGATAATGACTTGGTCTGAGAGTAGTCCTGCAAAAGGCGCACCTGCTTCATAGACACCAATCGAGGGATCGTGTAGCAGAGTTCCATTGTCAAAGTTGGGATAGGCAAGAAAAACAGCCAAACCGGTGCCATGAGGTAAATAGGACGCAGTGACATCGACTGCTTCTTGTTCGCCGCCAGGCCAGGTTATGGTTGCTTGATCAACCCATCTGAAGAAGCCCTGAGCAATGTCAGTTATTGAATCACAGATTGTAATTTCCTGAACGTCAGTGCCTTCCATTGCCTCGAAACGGGTTTCATTTCCACCCTCAGTGCTCCAGTTCATGTCAGAGGTTAAGGTGGTATTGCGGGTTCTCTCGCGGGTTTCAAATCTATGACGAAGTCTCTCATCATCTTCTCTTGACATGCCTTCATGCAGATGAGTATGAATAGCTGCCATGGATGTTTCGGAGCTAAATGGGAAGTTCCCTATCTCGATATCCATCTTCAACTCTGTGCCACCTTCAACAAGGTAGCGGGCCTGTGTGCCATTACTATCAATGACCTCGCCAGAGTAGTCTTCAAGGTAGATATGTGCCCATATCTGAATTGTGACATCTTCGAAGTGAGAAGCTGAACCAATTCCTGGCATCGGTCTCATGGGATCCATTGGGTCCATCATTCTGTCCGCCTTGAGGCCACCCTTGGTGTACTTTAGCCAAATTTCGGTAGTAAGATCGCCGTCTTTTACACTACCGATTTGAAGCGTCCATTCATAGGCAGATAATGGTGCAAAATGAAGAGTTTCATTCCTTTGGAACGCGTTGTCGTCATTTGCATCCTCGAACTCAAGGAGAGTTACATATCCTGCGTTGAACAAGGCCAATGAGCCGTTATCATCTGTATACCAGAAGTGGAACATAGGTATGTCTGCTTGAGCCTTGATCGAAACAATATCTGTGAAGATAGTTATGGAACCGTCATGGTGTTTCTGATGGTGTGGCATTCGCCTCATATCATGCTCACCCGGCCCCATCATCTGGGCGTTCGCAGTGATTACCATTGGTTGTAAGGCAAACAGTGCGAGTAGTAGTCCAAGCATTAGTGTGGTTTGTTTGTTCAATGTATTCGCCTAACAATGATGGCTTCGTGTTAGTATATAATGACTGTTTTATGGAATAAGCCAGAAGGGGTTAGAAACTGACATATTCATTCTCATTATAGGCAAAGATGCTTTATGGACCCTTTAAACGATTGAAAGTGTCAACTCAGTAGAAGCAAAAGGTGTATTGCAGGATTGCAAAAAGGTGATTTCCGTTGGCTCATGATTTAGTAGTTGTTGGTGGCGGACCTGCTGGATCGACCTGTGCAAGACAGGCTGCTCAACTTGGACTTGATGTCTTATTGCTAGAGAAGGCAGTTCATCCTAGAAGAAAGGCATGTGGAGGAGGACTGACCCTTCGTGTAAAGGAAACCTTAGATTTTGATATCTCAAGAGTCATTGAACGAAATCAGTGCGGACTTAGACTCTTCGGACCATCTGGAGTAATGGTGGAGAGTTACAGGCAAGAAGTGACCGGATATACTGTCCGACGAGAAGATTTTGACCATCTTCTCCTCAAGAAAGCAGAAGAAGCCGGCGCATTGGTAATTCAAGGGAAGAAGGTAACTGATGTTCGGGAGGAGGCAGACAAGGTAGAGATAGTTACTGATGATGAGATATTCAAAGCCAAGCTACTGGTAGGCGCCGATGGACCCAATAGCACCGTTGGAAGAAAAACGGGACTTATGCCGGGGTGGGATGATGATAAGATTGGGCTGTGCATAGAGTCAGCTGTCCCTATGGATCCTAGTGATATAATCAGAATTTCTGGAACACCAGATGGAGGAGAACGAGTTTTCATCGAGATACACTTTGGAGCGACTCCGCTGGGCTATGCTTGGGCATTTCCCAAGAAGAATGAGTATAGCTTGGGGATTGGTGTCATTGTTAAAGTGATGCATGGACTGAAGGAATCTTGGTTAAGATTTGTGAAAAGATTCGAAGAGAGGCACGGTGTTAAGTGTGATCTCTCTGAGCAAACAGCAGCTCGTGTTCCTTTGGGCGGCCTAGTTCCAAATATGTGCTCCAAAAGAACGATGCTGGTAGGTGATGCTGCTGGATTTGTATCGCCTACAACAGGAGAGGGAATTCATTTTGCGATTGAAAGTAGCAGGATTGCCGCAAAAGCAGCACATGGAATAATATCAGGAGAAGTAGGTGTCACAACAAAGTCCTACGAAAAGCAGTGTAGGCAGGGAATCGGTAAGGACCTGAATATTGCAAGGTTTTTGCAAAAGCTGCTATTCAAATCCACTGATAATATGGAACGATTTATTCAAATGGCATACAAGGATGACGTGATGAAAAACCATGCATTTGATCTCGTAATGGGATTCGCGAATCACAGACAAATCAGGTCACGTATGACGAAGAGAATGCTTAGAAAACATCCTGGCCAAGCGCTACGACTAATTGTCTAGTCTGAATAGAATATATTGAAAAGATATCCTCATAGTAAGACAGTAAAAGGAGGCCATAATGAAAATGAGCGACCCTGAGGAAATCAAGCGAATTCAGGCGGCAATCAAAGATCTCGACCTTGATTTTATGCGTGGACTGATGTCGGAAGAGGAGTACAATAGGAAGTCTGGGAAGTTTAGAGATAGACTTGAACAACTGGGAGGAATTCCGACTGGGCTCTCGGCAGCTCGTGAATCACTCGCATCTCCGCCTTATGAACCTGTAAAACAGGCATTAACTGACCCTGTGACTGCAGTGAAGAAGACAGTGCAATCCATGCGTAGAATTGCGATTGAACGAATTGCCCAAGAAGCGGGAGTAGGAGCCATTCAGGTCACGAGCATTCTGAACGACCTGCTTGATGGACGTGAGCTTTCCGGCAGAATAGATCACGAAGCAGGAGACTTCATTCTTGGCACTGGTACTGGCCCTCCCCCGAAGACAATAGCAGCTTGCCCCTACTGCAAAAGTGAGATGAAGCGTATTGCCGTGAAAGGGGAAACTGTCACCTGTGAGGTTTGCAGGGAAGCGTTTATTGTTTCATGACAAGCGTACCCAATCTAATCACTGTTGCGTAGTACAGAGGTTACATACAATGACTCTCTTCCAAGCCTGCTTGAATGGCAATGAAACCGATGCAGTTGAGCTTGCGAGAGAGATGATTTCTAGAGAGCAACCGGATGCATTGTGGGCTATCCTGATGCATGCAGCTGCATGGCATGAGCAACGTGAATTTGATACTCCACACTCAACTACAATGGTGTACTCGACGCATAGGATGATTGAAGACC
This sequence comes from Promethearchaeota archaeon, assembly GCA_048937485.1. GTDB lineage: Archaea > Asgardarchaeota > Thorarchaeia > Thorarchaeales > Thorarchaeaceae > SMTZ1-83. The sequence continues at coordinate 9,002 of JBHLND010000002.1, read as the reverse complement.
TTGGAAATAATCCGAATCTTCTGGTTGGACAGACTACTAAACCTCCAGTAAGAGTTCCTGATGATCTCAGGGAACCTCTTCAGAGAGCATTAGCCGAACGACTGGCTCTTTACCTTGCCGCAATTGACCATTGGGTTAGGGAAAAAGGACCAAAGTACAATATTGAAACACAGCTCGAATCACTAAGCAGTAGCCTTAGAAATTACGAACAGGCTATACGGGACCAATCACACGTGAGTGCGCTGAAGGCAGCCCTAAGACTGGGTGAGAGAGAGGATCCCATAAGATTGAAACGAATGACTGCGTCCCTTGCTGCGGAGGACCCGGATAACCAAGGACATGCGTTCATTATGCCCATCTCATTAATCAATGAACTTCCTCGGACTGATTTCAAGCTGCCCTACCAAGCCACTCTATGGCACCTTACTGAGTATCTAGTCAGAAAGGTGCCTAAAAGAGCTCCAGATGGATTTCGAGTAGATGCCCAGATGGAGAAGATGGCAATCCCAACAGAGCTATCAAAACACAAGAATGTCTTCGCTAATGCAGCAGTGGATTATGGGATCCTTGGACACAATGGAATCTTTGCACAAAGGATAGCAGCAGCCGCCAAAGCAGGTTATGTACACTGTGATACGCTCGGTTGGTTACTGGAGAGATTGAAGAAGAATATCGGAAACAAGCCTCTTACATCAGGCCAATTGACTGTTGAGAATCTCTTAAGGAAGAAACCTGAGGCTGATTGGGAGCAATTGCCAAGCGGCATTGACCTCCCAGACTCAGGCAAGGTCAGACTCTGGCTAGTCAAGAATGCATCAGACTATTGGGATAGGATGATGGATCTCAAGTCTGAAGCCTTTGAGAAGATCATCCCTGATATTCCAAAGAAGGACTGGTCAACGATTAGGGCAGCTCAATATGCTATGCCTACAGTCAATGGATCGCCTCAGGCGTCTAGTGTGACAATTTTCACTCATGCAATTTGGTCCCTCGTTGACCATGGGCTAATTGGTAATGATTTGGCGGCGCTCCAGGTACACAGAATGCTCAGGGAGTATCTCAAGGGAAGATAATCCCTCATTCCTTTTCGTAGTGAAGCACATTATCCTCCTGTCTAACAAAGCTGAATAGATTTGACTCATCCACTATCTTCTTTGCGTCCTCAGGAGATGCATGGTCTATAAGGATAATGAGTTTCGCATTAGATTTCATGGCCCTATGCATTTCCTTGAGAAGTCCTCTCTTGTCTTGCACCCACGTCCATACGTCGATTAGTAGAGCATAGTCTAGGTGAGCATCCGGAATGCCTGTTGCCAAATCGGACTGAATGGTTTCAATGTTGGTGAGTCCTTCCTTCTCAGCCCGTTTGGAAACACGTTCGATTGCTGTGGGATGGATATCCAAAGCATAGATTCTCCCAGAGTTTCCAACTACTTTGGCAAGTGGAATTGAATAGCTGCCTATCCCGCAACCATAGTCCAAGACCCTGTCACCCTCTGTGACACCTATCTCCTGAACAAACAGCTCTGGCTTTCTGAATCGTTCTCGAAATTTCAGGTAAGCTGCCATTACTCGATAACTGACATTAGATTGATGTCTTTGTGCTGTAGACATTTGTATCACTTACAATACTTCAGGAATTAAACTATTTAAAGGGGAAAGAGTGAAGTGAGTAAGTTACTTCATTCTGAGAAAGTATTGGCGGGACATCACAATGGAGCCGGTAGCCTCGAGGAAAGGTTTCAAACCGTGCAATGAAGGAATTATGGAATATTGTGACGAGGAGAATTGTCCGTATAAGAGAATCCTCGCAGTTCTTGGCAAGCCTTACACATTCACTATTCTTCGGGTACTTGCCAACGAAGGTGTTGCTCGTTTCAATAGAATTGTGAAATCTGTCAAGGGCAGTCCAAAAACCATTACTGATCGGCTTAC
>JBHLND010000002.1:0-7057 GCA_048937485.1 Promethearchaeota archaeon | reverse complement strand
TCTTGTTGAACTTGTGAAAGAGGGAATTGTGAAACGAGAGGCATTTGCAGAGATTCCTCCGCGGGTGGAGTACTCTCTTACCGAGATGGGAGAAGACCTCAAACCAACGATGCACTATCTGAGAGAATGGGCGAAAAGATGGGTTTTGCATGCTAGAGAATAGGAGAAGAGGGCAGAACCTCTCTCCATCTATGTACTACTCATCACCCAGTCTGTAAGACTCAGCAAGAAGGTCTGGAATGTATCTTACTTTCATCCCAGTTGAGCTTTCCTTCATCATGTCATTGATTTGGATTGTACAGAAGGGACACTCTGTTGTGACCATATCGGCCCCAGTAGCCTCGATGTATTCCTTCTTTGTGGTGGCGATCTTCTGGGATAGCTCACGTTGACCAGCACGAACGCCTCCGCCCGCTCCGCAGCATCGGTTCCTGTATGGATCTTCAATGTACTCTACACCAGGAATCATTTTGAGAAGCTCGACAGGCTCGTCATAGACATGCTGGCCTCTGCCTAGGTGACATGGCTCGTGATAGGTGACCTTCAGTTTGATTTCACCCTTTGGTGGTACAATATTCTCCTTGCCAATCACCTGAATCATGTATTCAGCCATATCATGGACCTTGTATAGTGGCGGCTCACCGCGCTCTTCCTCAATGAAGGGGCGATGGTCCTCACGCAGAGTCTTACCACATCCAGCGCATGCAACGACAACTGTATCGCAATCATATTTCTTGCAGGCCTCTTCGAAGATTTCAGTGACCCTTCGTGCAGCGGCATGAGCTGTATTGAGGTCCCCAGTTCTGAATGCAGGGCTGGCACAGCACCACTGCTCCTTTGGTACAACAACATCAATGCTATTTCGATTAAGAACATCAATCAGTGCCTTTCCGGTGCTTTGCATTCGGTAGTCTATGAGGCAACCTGTGAAAAATGCAACCCTGCCACGGGGATTATCCACGAAGAACTCTGCATCCTTTACTTCCTTGAGAAGAGGTGCGTCTTTAATCGGTACAGCTCTGCCAGTTGCATTAATCGAATCGATAAATGCCTGCTGACCTTCCGCGAGTGGATAACCTGCTTCAACAGCCTTTGCTCGGAGAAGCTCTACTGCTAGAGCAGGAATATCGATCTTCTTGGGACAGATATCCGTACACATCTTGCAGGTCGTACAGCTATAGACAGACTCATTCATGGCCATAGCCACACGGTCCTCTACATCTCTTGGGTCAAGCTCGAGTCTCGCGATCTGACGGATAATCATTGGTCCCGGATAATCCCAGGTTTCGTGAACGATCGGGCAGTTCGATAGACAGGCACTGCACTCGATACACTTCCGAATCTCTCGCACTTTCTCAATCTCTTCAGCATGGATTATTTCGGGCCTCTGAGGTTTCTTGTCGCGAGCAACATAGGGCCTAATCCGTCTTAGTCGATATGTGGTCTGAGCCATATCAACAACAAGATCCTTGATTACTGGCATCTTCTCTAACGGCTCTAGAACCAGATTCTGGTCAAGCTCCACCTTCGTTCTGCATGCAATTCTGGCGGTGCCATTGACCTTGACTGCACATGAGCCGCACTGTCCACCTCTACACTCCCATCGGAAGGCCAAGCTTGAGTCGAACTTGTCTTGCATATAGAGAAGAGCATCGAGAACAGTCATTCCGGGCTCATATTCGACATCGAAGTCTTGGAAGTAGGGTTCATTGTCCGAATCCGGGTTGTATCTGAATACTTTCGCTTTGATTGTCTTTGCCATTCTTCGTGCCTCCTATGGGGGAGTGATCTTGGTAATCACTAGTTCTTCCTTTCTAAGTTCCATCTTGCCATCTTCGCCTTTTCGGATGACGATATTGTAATAGCCATCATCATTGGGGTCAGCGTCTACACGGTAGTGTGCACCTCTACTTCCCTTGCGCATCACTGCAGCTTCAGCAACCATTCTGGCAGTCATAACCATGTGTTCAAACTCTATTGCTTGATGCCATCCAGGATTGAATCGTTTTACATTGACGTCAACCTTGATATTTGGAACAACTTCTTTCTCGATTCTGCGGAGTTCCTTGACCGCGTATTGCATGTCCTCTTCCTTTCGGAAGATTTGGACCTTCTGCCACATCAGCTTTGTAAGCTCATCCCTCGCGTCAGCTGGGGAGATGCCTTTCGTCCGTTCTAGCATGGCCTCGAGCTTGCCGAACTCCTTCACTATCACATCTTTGTTGATGCCTGTGTGAGTGTTCTTCCTTGCGAACGTGGCTGCACTATCACCTGAGAGAGCACCATATACCTGAGTGTCAGCAAGCGCGTTACCGCCTAGTCTGTTTCCTCCATGAACTCCGCCTGTACACTCACCTGCAGCGTAGAGTCCAGGGATGTTTGTGCCGGACTCATCGTCAATCTTGATGCCACCCATGAAGTGATGTGCCGTTGGAGAAACCTGCATAGGTTCCTCACGGATGTTAACACCAGCATCCTCAAACTGCTCAATCATGCTTTCGAGTCGAAACTCGACAATTGACTTTGGAAGGTGTGCGATGCTAAGATAAACACCCCCGTCAGGTGAACCTCGCCCCTCAAGAACCTCAGTCATGATAGACCTGGCGACTTGGTCTCTGCCAGCTAACTCCATAACCTCGGGATAGTATCGATTCATGAAGCGTTCACCTTCACTGTTCAGGAGGATTCCTCCCTCGCCACGTACCGCCTCTGTGACCAGTCTACCCCTGGCAGACTCGGGTTTCACCATTCCAGTTGGATGGAACTGGACCATTTCCATGTCGATGAGTTCGCAGCCAGCCTCGTAAGCCATCCCGTAGCCATCGCCAACATCTAGCTGTGCGTTACTTGTGACCTCGTAGATTCTGCCAGCGCCTCCAGTAGCCATGACCACGGATTTTGCTCGAAAGACGAGGTAATCGCCATACTTCAGGTCAATGGCAGTCACACCTGCAACTCTGCCTTCCTCAACGAGTATCTTGGTAGCAAATACCTCATCAAATACACGTACCGAAGTCTTCCTGACAGCTTCTGTAAGAGTCACCATAATCTCAGAACCGGTTCTGTCTGACGCATATGCAGTTCTTCTCCAGCTCTGTTTTCCAAAGGTACGCTGAGCGATCTTGCCCTCAGGAGTTCTGTCGAAAACAGCCCCATATTCCTCCAAGTCAAAAATCCTCTCAGAGGCATCCCTTACGAGAATCTCAGCAAGTCTTTGGTTATTGAGGTAGTTGCCTCCAACAATTGTATCCTTGAAGTGTGTTTCAGGGTTATCGTCGGGGTCAACGTTACCAAGTGATACATTATAGCCGCCTTCAGCCATGGCCGTATGGGCCTTGCCGAGGAGCTCTTTGCTTAGCATGATGACATCCAAGTTGTGTTTTGCCGCTTCAATGGCCGCACGGCATCCCGCGCCGCCGGCGCCAACCACCAGAACATCACACATTATCGTCTTGTAGTTCAAACTACAGTCCTCCGATGGAGAGGTCTCTCTGAGCTCTGAGCCGGTCGGGCAATGGCTCCCGTTTAAGACTTACTGTTGAGGTTTAGGACATGAGATTTCGAGTTGCTACCGTGAGAATACAGAACCTTCAGCCCCCCCAAAAAAAGAACAAGAAAATACGGAAATGGGCCTTTGGCGCGATTAGAATGCCTGAAACAGTAATTATATGCATATACAGGGCAGTTATAAGACTTGAAGCGTCACAACAGTCACATGCCGGGGTGTTGATGCATGGATACAGAGGATATACTCTTAGTTGTTGCTGTATTTGTACTAGTCCTCATGGCAGTCTATGGAATAACAGTTCCAATATTGTCATCCTTAGCCACTTGATTAGGAAATGCTGATGAGAAAAAGGGGGAGGGCAGGGCATTGCCCGCCATAGTGCATAGTGGATTTGCTATCCTTTTACTCCAATCTTGGCATAGACATCGGCCTTGACAGCCTGGACCTTCTGTGATATCACATCATGGATGCTGTCACCGTGTGAGTCCATTGTGACAAGCAGTGGGCCAAACCTCTCAGCAGTGATTACCCATAGAGCCTCAGGCATTCCCAAGTCCTGCCACTCATAGGCCCGAACTTCTTTGAGTCCCTTGGCCGCAAGTGCACCACAGCCCCCAGTGAAACTGCAATAAACAGCACCAACCTCTTTCAAGGCCGCAAGGGTTCGATTACCCATACCGCCCTTTCCAATGATTATGCGAGCCTTGTATTTTCGAAGAAAATCGTCCTCAAAGAGCTCCATTCTTGAGCTTGTGGTAGGTCCGGCTGACACTATCTCCCATTTGCCATCAACTTGTCTGGCTACAGGTCCAACATGATACACAACACTACCCTCAAAGTCTACAGGAGGCTTCTCTCCCTTCTCGAACATCTTTAAGGCTCGTTCATGGGCTTCATCACGGGCAGTGTATACATGCTCCCCTGTCACATACACAATATCGCCTACCCTTAGTTTCCGCGCATCTTCCTCAGATATTGGAGTTGTGAAATGATACTCAGCCATTTTCTATTTCCCCTCCATTGGGTGGGTCACGTACGTGACCTCTAGGTCTTTCGTAATCACAGCCTTGCTATGTCTAGCAGCCCAGCATTGCACTGCAACACCAACAGGTAGCGATGCGGGGTGGCGCATAGCATAGTCAACCTTCACACCTAGAACTGTGGTCTTCCCGCCAAGACCCATTGGGCCAACACCTGTGGAGTTAATAGCATCCATCAACTCTTCCTCTATCTTCGCAACCTCAGGTTCGGGATGCTTGTCATCCAAGGGTCGTAGGAGTTGTTGCTTTGCAATCTTGATAGCGATGTCTGCACCCCCGCCAATACCAACACCGATAATGTTGGGTGCACAAGCCATTCCCATATAGCTCATTGCATTGTCAACAACCAGCTTTTTCACTCCTGTTAGACCTAGACCTGGCTTGAGCATTCCGACAATAGACACATTCTCACTTCCGCCGCCCTTTGGAAATGCGATTATTTCCAGAGAATCTCCAGGAACCAATTCCCAGTTGATCCAAGGAATCTTAACACCTGTGTTGTCGCCAGAGTTTCCACCCACAATCGGATTCACGGCATTGGGTCGGAGAGGGACATTTGAGGTAGCATCTCTTGTCGCCTTTTCAAGAGCGACTCGAATCTCGTCCATGAAGGGGAATTTAGTACCCACTTTGACATAGAAAATCACTATTCCAGTGTCTTGACACATCGGGATTCCATCTTCAGCTATCTCAATATTCTCCAAAATTGCTGCAAATTGGGTCTTTGCAGTAGAATCGGTTTCACGGTCATGAGCCGCTCTCAGCGCCTCCTCAACATCCTTTGGCAGCTTTATGGCTGCCATTTTTAGAAGTCGAGCTGAGGTGTCCTGAATGACTATCATTGGATCCTTCATTCTATCAGCTTCTGAATGGTGATTGCGATGGATACTGTCCTCGCACGAACCTCGGGGCCAAGAAGTGCCTAATCTTTCTTGCTGTTCGTACTCTTACCTTAATCCAAGAAAATGAGATGGATATATACGATGGTTCAATACGTTAGGCTACAGAAGCACAGCGAGAGGAGTCCTTTAGTGTTCGAGGTGACCGCTGCATCATCGGTATTGTTCAGCTTAAGCTCAATGTTCCTATTGGACTATGCATATCTGGATATACGAGACCGTAGGGTTCCGAACAACTTGATGTATGTTAGTGCTTTCTTCGGGTTCTTCGTTATCACTGTCACAGGACATCTCTTGGAAAATCTGTTGCTGCACATCTCGGCACTTGGGTTCATGGTGTTGGTTTCATTCTTGTTATTCAGAATCGGATCCATTGGCGGTGCTGATTTCAAAGCACTCTTAGTCATAGCAATGACTAGTCCTGGAATCCTTTTTGCATCTTGGAGTGACCCAGTATTTGAGGGGATTATAGCAGGAGGGCTGGAAGTGGCCATAATGCTCCTGCTTGGTCTGCTCTACTCCAGAATCAGCAAGCCGGAGAATCGTTCCGATAGGAAGAAGGAAGTACCCCTATTGCCGTTATTACTGATAGCATATTTGGCTGTGCAACTCTTGGCACTAGCATAGTTTCCTCGTTGTGCTAGATGACTCCCAATCCTTCAAGGACTGCAGGGGGCAGTGTGAAGGAGTAGAACAGAGTCCAAAGAACAACCCAGAGGAGAAGATATGTTGGCAAAGAGTTTGTGATGAGTTTCTGACGTCCACCTAACTCCGCTGGGTCGATTTCCATGATGTACACCACAACAAATAGACTGAGAATGTAAATAAGGATACCAAAGATAAGGCCTCGGCTGCCAGCGAAAATTGGACCGTAAAGGCCACATATAATAGCACTAATGAAAGAAAAGAAGAGCTTGACATAGGTCTGCTGTTCTGTGGGTTTGTCTTCCCATCTTCTAAACAGACGCTTGAAGAAGCCCTGAAGTGGCTGAATTATTGATGACATCATCTGGCACCTACGTGGGTATTGCTCCCGGTCAATCATATACGTTAATAAAACGCTCGGTTAGAAAGTGAAGTAGCATGAAGGAAAATATGAGCAACATCGACATCCGACTCATCTTGCCTGAACTGCAGAGAGCCTCAGAGGGTGCGTTCATCAAGAATGTGTACCAGTATAGAGATGTCTTTGTCTTGAAACTGTACCAACCTGCAGGAGGTACTAGTCAGCTTCTCATTCAGCCGGGTCGCCGAATACATCTCACCGAGTTTCGTCGAGTTGCTCCAAGAACGCCCCCAAAATTCTGCACAGTGCTCCGCAAGTATCTGAAAGACAGAAAGGTAATGTCAGTAGCGCAACATGATCTTGATCGTATTGTGGTCATCGAGATTGGAGATGAAACGAGTTCGCACAAGATTGTAGCTGAGCTGTTTGGGAATGGAAACCTGCTGCTCTTAGACCCTGAAGATTCAATCTTCATAGCTATGCGATATCGTAGAATGAAAGACCGAGACGTAGTCCCCAAGGCTGCCTATGAGTTTCCGCCACTAAGAGGGGAAGACGTCTTTAGCATGAAGCCCGATTCCTTTGAGGATCTTCTTTCAGACTC
>JBHLND010000047.1:0-12394 GCA_048937485.1 Promethearchaeota archaeon | reverse complement strand
CCTGTCATTTACTACACTCAATTGCTTGGACTAGCTCTGGGACTAGAGCCTGAAGAGCTAGGCCTTCACAAACATGAAGTGAATACCAAGCCTTTACTGGATAAGATTGGCATATAGCTCATTATTGATTTGTCTGACTAGAGCCACTTTCGGGCGGCGTAGTATACAACAATTCCCATCAATATGGCTGATACCATGAACAATGTCAAGAAGAGGACTACCCGGCCATTTTCGGTCGTTGTAGTAGTCGTGGTGGTAGTTGTAGTGGTAGTTGTTGTAGTAGACGTTGTAGTAGACGTTGTTGTAGTTGTAGTAACATCTCCTGCTGTGAAGCCCAGATCTGATTTATCACACGATAGATAGATGCCATCAGTTGCACAGACCTTCACAAGATAGGTTGGCAACCTTGAATACCCCGTTGAGTTCCATTCAAACCAAGTTTCGCTTATTGAGCTGGCAAGCATCTCATATGATCCACCCATGTTGGGAGAAACATACACATCGAAAGCAAGAGTTTCATCTGAGTTTAGGTCAGTTGCTGACCATGTGATGTTATTGACCCCAGTCCAGTCTTCGCCTCCGTTAGGTGTGAGAATTGTTACTTGTGGGACAAAGAAGTTGCCAATGAATACATCCTCAATCAGCCTAGTGAATGAGGATCCATTTGTCAGTAGAATGGTTGCATTGATGATGCACGTAGCGTTGTTGCCAAGATACCTAGTATCAACCTCTACATTTGGGGTTGCAGAATGATTGTGGACGGAAGAAGGTATTGCAGGGGCGGTTACTGTAATTGACGAATCTGCAACGGAAACAACTGGAGTCCATGCTGCAGCGAGGATTACATGATCACCTGCAATCCTGTCACCCTCAGACACTCGTATCTTAGTGCTGTTTGTCCTGGAGTAGTAAGTAAGATTTAGCTGGACGTCCCCAAAAGCCAAAGAGCTTTCTTCTACCAAAGGCGTCGATCTTGAATGATAGCTTCTTTCAACAACTGGGAAATAGGTGAATATTGCCGCTGCTAGAATTGACAGCGTTATCGCTACTGCTAGAGGTTTTGATTGGGGCCGTCTTATTCTTCGAATCTTACTAGGTTTCATTCTCTCTCGGGAAATGGCTGTTCCCTCCATATACTGATTGCCTCATACCACAGGAGCACACACACTGAGATGAGCAAACTGATCAAAATACCAGAGTACCAGTCGCCAAATAGGTACAGCATTGTGGATAGTGCAGCAGTCAGTGATGTGTAGAATGTGGCATAGAAGAGGTATTTTGGAACCATGCCTCGGCCTCGGCCCACGAAGAGTCGTAGAATCCCAACGCGTACATCACGAGTGACCTCGTATTCTCCATGGACATTCTTGTCAACCAGTCCATATTGGCGAAGCTTCTCCAGATGATGAAGAGATAGTGAGGGACTAGATAACTCTGTTCCTCTTTGAATCTCCCTAGCGCTCATGGGACGTGGATGCCTAAGCATGAACCAATATACTTGCAGCGTCTTGCCTTTGATTTGTTCAGCCAGTTCTTCCTCACTGAGCTCATCGCCAGGCAAAACCTACAACTCCATTTTGTGTACCATAAAACTGTGAGGACATACTCTTAACTGTCACCCTTCCAACCAAAGACCAGAGTCCCTCAAGGTAAGGCTCAAATAGCTTGGCAGTCCGCCCAAGAACGGGGGCAGACAAAAACCTGCCTCAGATAGCTTCCAAGACCACTTTGCGGAATAGGAGAAAACAGTGAATGTCAATGGTTAGAAAGCCAATAACACCAAAACCCGCAAGAAAACGTGAGAAGGTTCTTGTGATTCTTGAAGAACAATGCAAGCAATGTGGTCTATGCATCGAGTTCTGCCCAAAGAAAGTTCTTTGCTTTGACATGTCGAAATATAATCGAAAAGGTTACCATCCTGTCACAGCATGTGATATTGAGGCATGTGTGAATTGCGAGTTTTGTGAAAGGATTTGCCCAGACATGGCTATCTTTCTCGCGAACAAGGATGAGGCAAGAAAGGCCTATGATGCGGGAGCAATGGAAGAAAACACTGCAATTCCCGAGTTCGACCAGGAGATAAAGTAGATGCCAGAACGCGTGATGTTCACAATGGGTGATATCGCCTGTGCAGAAGGTGCCCTTAGTGCTGGATGCCGATACTTCGGAGGATATCCTATTACTCCTGCCACAGAGATTGCTGAGTGGATGTCCATCCGTATGCCTGAAGTCGGAGGTGCGTACGTTCAGTACGAAGATGAGATAGCATCCATTACAAGTGTGATTGGAGCATCATGGACTGGCGCAAAGGCAATGACAGCAACCTCTGGCCCTGGTGTAAGCCTGATGCTTGAGGCCATAGGTCTCGCAGTAATGACTGAAACGCCGCTTGTTCTAGTAAACATCATGCGAGGCGGTCCTAGTACAGGACAACCCACTAAAGGTCAGCAGGGAGATGTTATGCAGCCAAAATGGGGAAGTCACGGAGACTACCAGATAATTGCGCTGACTCCAGCCTCAGTTCAAGAGATGTTTGATCAGACGGTTCAGGCTTTCAATCTATCAGAGAAGTTTCGAACTCCTGTCTTTGTGCTGGCTGATGAAACTGTAGGTCACATGAGAGAACGTCTTGTGATTCCAGATGAGAAGGACCTCAAGCTCGAATACAGAAAACTTCCAACTGTGCCACCAGAAGAGTATTTGCCATTCAAAGCAGATGATGATTTGGTTCCGCCTATGGCTCTCCTTGGTTCGAAGTATCAGTTCTATGCAACTGGACTAACACATGATGAGCGCGGATATCCTAGCGATAAGGAAGCTGTTCAAATCGAGTTGGTCACACGCCTGAATGACAAAATCATCAAGAATGCGGACAAAATCATCGAAGTAGAGAGATTCATGCTTGATGATGCAAAGATTGCAGTGATTGCCTACGGCACTCCATCTCGAAGTGCAAGGAGAGCTATCAAGGATGCCCGAGAAGAGGGCATCAAGGCAGGAATGTTGAGATTCAAAACTGTTTGGCCGTTTCCAGAAGAGCAGGTTGCCCAGATTGCCAACGAGGTCGATCACATTATCGTGGCTGAGCAAAACCTTGGCCAGATGTACTATATGGTGAGGCCTGCAGCGGCACCCACACCAGTTCATCTCATGACAAAGCCCGCTGGGATGCCTCAGTTGCCTCAAGAGATACTAGAGAAGATTAGAGAAATCAGCTCCACTAGGTAATCCAGCTGCATAACCATTATGTAGGCCTCCTAAACCCTCACGTCGGTTGATTTAGGATGCATGTGTTATTGACAGGCGCCTTTGGCAATATAGGTGAAAGCACACTACTGGCTTTACTGGAGAAAGGACATTCAGTAAGATGCTTTGATTTGAAGAACGAATCTAATGGAAAGATGGTAAAGAGGCTCCGAAAATTTGGTGCTTTCGAAGTTATCTGGGGAGATATTCTCGACTCCGAAAGCTTGAGAAAAGCAGCTGAAGGTATTGAAGCCATCATCCATCTTGCAGGGATTATTCCACCTCTAAGTGAGAAGAAGCCAGATTTGGCAAGAAGCGTCAACATTGATGGAACGAGGAATATCATTCAAGCCGCAGAGGGCATTAACCACAAGCCGAAGCTTATCTTCGCGAGTTCTGTATCAATTTATGGTCCAACGATGCATCGCGAACCTCCACTGACGTCAAAGGACCCGATTAATCCCACTGATGTTTATACGCAGACAAAGGCAAAATGTGAGGAACTCGTTCATTCCAGCTCTCTGCCTTGGACCATTCTCCGATTTGCTGCCGCTCCGCCTATTGAGATCAATGGCGACATAGAAATGATCTTCGAGATGCCACTGGACCAGCGCATTGAATTCGTGCATACTAGAGATGTTGGAGAAGCATGTGCAAATGCTGTAGCAGCTGACGCAATTGGAAAGACGCTGTTGATAGGAGGCGGGAAAAGGGCACAGATGCTTCAGCGCGATTTCATCAGCAGAATTCTTGAAACTATGGGACTTGATCTTCCTCCGGAAAGGGCTTTCAGGCAGCCGAAGTCAGATGACGAATGGTTCTATACTGATTGGCTTGATACTGATGAATCACAGCGCTTACTGCAATTCCAGAATCATAACTTTGAGGATTACTTGGAGGAAGTCAAGAAAGCTATTGGTTTCAAGCGTCACCTAGCAAAACTCTTCAGCAAACAGGCAATGAAACAAATACTTCAAGCCTCTCCTTACTATAAAGAAGAGGATGAATAGTAATTCTCCCCATTCCTTGCACTGGATGGATGCAAATGAAGAAGCGAGTTTCAAAGAACTCTGAGAGAGAAGAAACCGAAGAAACTAGCGAGAAAAATCTTGACACTGCAATGAAGGTAGTTCAAATTATGCAGGTAATAGCAGAGGACCTCGGAGATGGGGAGAAGAAGATGTGGCGTAAGATGCTTGGAGAAGACAGCAAATCCGATGATGAGATTTAGAAATCTACTGGAAGAGCCACTGATGAATGCTTCTTGCAATCATTTCGAATGCCTTGTTCACGTTCCTATCTTGTCTGACTGAGGTTTCTATGTAGTCCATTCCAAGCTGATTGGCTAGATTCTGTCCCTCTTCGGTGGAAACGACTCTTTCAACTACAAGGTCTGTCTTATTTGCTACGAGGAGTGCTCTGTACTCGTCCACGTTCTTGTCAACCTCTTCCTTCCAACCTTGTACTGCATTGAATGACTCCCAGTTTGTAACATCATACATGATCATAACGCCCTGAGTTCCAATGTAGTAATTTGCCCTAACTCGTTCTAGAAAATCTTGAGAGCCAAGGTCCCAGATCTGAAGATTGACAAAGTTGTCATCAAATCGGAGCTTCTTGTAAGCAAAACCGGTTCCTAAAGTTGGCGAATAATGCTCACGAAACACACCTGTGGAGTAGCGTATAATGATACTTGTTTTCCCAACCGATGCAGCGCCTACTGTGACAACCTTGAGAAGATAAGTCGGACTCATTATTAGCCAACTCGTGAGTTAATGCTATCTCATGTATCGTGTTTCAGATAACGGTTGCTCCGACAGATGATTAGCGTTTAGTAAGTGATCGTTTTTGGTAGGGGTACACCAAGCTGCCGTGAGAGAATGAGTAGAGTAAATCGAGCTGCATGCCCTAGTTTCGAATACTCCGTGAAGAAACGTTGCAGGCTCTCTTTCTTTTGCCAGCCCACCCAGAAATCTGGAGGAATGTCTGCCAAGGGAACTCCTGACGCTGCACAAAGTCTGGAAATGCGCTCAGGTCCATAAGTGGCTTGGCCCCTTGTTATTAGAGTATAAGCCATTTCTTCTGCGGCATCAACACCAGTAGGTTTCAATGAGCCGGTCCTAATTGTGCTAACTTGGGATCCTCTTTCAACTGTCAGTTGCTCAAGCCAAAAGCAATATTCTTCGAAGCCCCTGAGGTCAAAAGCAGCGTAACGGTCTACAATCCGTTTTGCGAACACACCAGTCAGGATTCCAATGAAGCGTTCAAGATTACCACGGCCCAATGTAGCAACGAACTGCGCTAGCAGCTTCATCCACTCACCATAGAGAAGCATGAGGCGCTGTTGGTTGAGTCCTTCTAGAATCTTAAGGTCGAAATCAACTGCCCACCGTTCATCGACGAATCGTAGCTGGCCCAAGGTTTCTGGAGTTTCGCTACCGTTCATAACGGACTGTATTGCCTCCGACACTTCTTCGAGTGGATAGATATCCTCAGCAACGCGCAGGGATACTTCTAATGCTTCTTTAACTAATAGGATACGCCTTTTCTCAGGCGAAAGCGCTTCGATAACTTCATTCTCAAGAAGATAATCCATGACACGTAGGATTTCTCTTTCATCATACGAGCCGCCAAGCTCTGCAAGCATCTCGCGAACTGTTCGTCTTCCATCCATCAATCCTGCCAGTCGAGGGATGATTCCCACCATTTCTGGGTGTAAATTTCGTAGACTCTCTGTTTCCACTGATGTGGCTTGAACATATCTAAGGAAGAGTGTTCGCGAGCTCACAAAGTCGTTGAATCTAAGTGTGTTGCGGAATCGTATCACTCTGTGAGCCCACAGCCTAGATGTTTCTAGAACCATCTCCTTTTCCGAAATACCACTTGCTTCTCTAATCTCTCGCACGTTTCTGGAACCATCGACAAAGGGAACAATCACACTGTCGACATCTGCAATCGCTTCAGGCTTAATCGTGAAGTACGGAATCCACGAATCTGAGAGCTCCTCAAGAGAGAGCTTTTTCATGACGCTCTCCCCAAAAGCTTCCAAATATGCATCCACAAAGGAATCGCCCATTTCAATTGACTTTGCAGACGGTAGCCACTCCAATTCGAATTCTGCAAGTAGCGAGTCAAGTATATCGATGACATCCTGATTAAGCCGATAGACTCCAACTGCAATTAGGTTGGTCTGCACCCCATGAATCACAGAAAAGATGCGCGTGCCATAATCAACTTGAAACATGGGGGCAGTCTGTTCGAATACTTCTTTTGAGAACATATCAATAGCTGCAAAGAAACTAGACGCCATGACTGGATCCATGCCAAATGCACGTGGGTCAAGCTGCATATAGAATCGGGGACTGCCGCCTTTATCAGTGATAAGAATGGCTTCAATTGAGTGACTAGTCATAAAGACCCAGCTCATTACACTCAAGGATTAGGAGCAATATTAGCCTATTTCGGGGAAAGGTTTCCAGATGTATGAGTAACTGAGTTTCCCATGCAAGTATCTATCTTCTTGTTGGCTTCGAGAACTAGATGCAACTGGAAATATCCATTCTGTAACGCGATATGCGCGTATTTATTGAGGAGTGCAACGTAAATAGGAGCTTTCCGTTGTCAGAATTGCGCATGGATCTCTACCAAGGAAGCGAAACAGTGCCGCGAAGCTTCAGTCCTCATCAACAACTATTATATCTGGAATGTGTCGAGAACGCAGTCGTGGCCTTGTCATGACCGAGTCAGTACCTACACTAAAGCATCCAATGTCAAAGTACGTCAGAGAAGACCGCCAGCCTTGGATCTATTGCTCCGGCTGTTCGGTGGGTGTGGTCACCCAGATGGTTGCAAGGGCAATTGATAATCTAGGGATTGATTTCAACAAGGTAGTTGTTGTATCAGGGATTGGATGTACGGGTCGGACATCTGGATACTTTAAGACTGGAACCTACCACACGACTCACGGCAGAGCCATTGCTTTTGCAGAAGGTGTCAAGATAGCAAATCCAGAACTTGAGGTTATAGTGATTAGCGGCGACGGCGATATTGCAGCAATTGGAGGCAACCACCTCATTCATGCCTGCCGAAGAAATATCGACATGACTGTAGTTTGCGTAAACAACTTCTTGTACGGGATGACTGGCGGTCAGTTTGGCCCCACTACGGAACATGAACGGTATTCTCAAACAAGTCCGCGTCCCATTGGCAATATAGAGCATCCTTTCAATCTCGTGAAGCTTGCCGCATCATCAGGAGCCACTTTTGTTGCTCGGTGGACAGCAGTGCAAGCACGTAGGGCCACTAAATCGATAGAGAAAGGCATTCAGAAAAATGGTTTCTCATTCATAGAGATTGTTGGGGCTTGTCCTACTGAGTTTGGCCGAATGAATAGACTAGGCGATGGAGTCGATATGCACAAGCACCTCTTGGAAGTGGCAGAGATTCAGAATGGATTACCGCCACATGAAGCAGAATTAGTTTATGATAAGAGAATAGTCTGTGGTGAGTTCGTGGATATTGAGAAACCGGAATACACTGCAGTTCTCAAGCAAATGCATGAGAAGCTTCGGAAGTGAATAAGATGAGTAGATACGAGGTTCGAATTGGAGGATTTGGTGGCCAAGGAGTTGTCACCATGGCGGTTGTAATGGGTGAAACTGCATCCCTATTCGACAAGAAATTCGTAGTACAGACTCAGTCGTATGGTCCGGAAGCCAGAGGAGGAGCGTCCAAGAGCGAGATTGTCATTGATGAAGAGGAAATCGACTATCCAAAGGTGCAAGCACCTGACGTATTCATTGCAATGAGTAGGGCCGCCTACCTTGAGTACATTGATGGTTTGAAGGAGAACGGGGTTTTAATTGTCGATGAGGATCTTGTTGAGATTGAGGGAGAACTACCAGAGGGTGTCAAGGTCTATAAGATTCCTGCCACGCGCATTGCAGACGAGGAAGTAGGCACAAAACAAGCAACGAATGTTGTTATGATAGGAGCATTTGCGGCTATCACAGGTATGCTTTCCGAGAAGGGATTAAGAAAGCGTATTGAGGAGAGATGGCCTCGGTTTGCTGAAACAAACATCAAAGCACTTGAGCTCGGTATGAAGGCTGGAGAAAAAGCCAAAGCGGCTCAATGAGTCCTTTGAATAGACTTATCTCATGTGCTTTTGGAAGATTAGTCTATGGAATCGTCCTCATCAATTGAGAATTGGCATTTTCTCGAAGGCGAGTGGAAGGGACACTCCCCGGGCGATTTTGGTGGAGAGGGAGAGATAATTACCACCGACTCGATTTCCCTTGAAATGAACGGCAAATTCATCATGTCCAAGAGCGAAGTTCGGAGAAACGGGAAGCTGGAGCATAATAGCATTGGATTGCTGTTCTATGATGTTCGCAACAAGAAATTCCTACAGAAGACCTTCTTCTCTTACGGCTTTGTGAACAACGAAGTTGAGTATTCGAGTTCTAAAACTGAAATCCGATTTGATGTTGTTTTAGAGCCTGTGCCACAGGCATTTGATGGAACAAGATGGCGATCATATATCATCAAAGTATCAGATGATGAAATTCGCACTGGATTGGAGATGGCAAAGGAGGAAGAAGACTTCGTCAGTTATGGTGAAACCGTTCTGAAGAGAGTAAAATGAACGAACATCCTATTCTTGAAGAGCAAGTATGGCCGCGCCGAGTGCACCTGTCAACTGAGGCTCTTCAGGTTGCCATAACTCAGCATCCAGCTTTTGCCCGAGATAGTGGCGAAATGCGGGATTTAGAGCAACACCGCCAGTCACTCCAATTGGTTTGGCCACTCCTACTCGTTTTGACAGAGCGCCGATCTTACCTGCCATTGCAATGTGCACACCTGCGGCAATGTCAGCAGGAGAATCACCCGAACCTATACGACCTATGACTTCACTCTCGGCAAATACAGTACATGTGCTGCTGATAGTGCAAGGGGATTTGGAATCCAGAGCGAGGGGACCGAGCTCATCAATGGATATCTCCAGAACTCGTGCCATAACCTCAAGAAATCTACCTGTTCCAGCACTGCATTTGTCATTGAGCTCGAAGTCGGTAGGACGTCCTTTTGGTCCAATGCGGATCACCTTCGAGTCTTGACCACCAACATCAATCAGTAGACGAATATCAGGATTCAATGCATTAACGCCAACACTATGGCAAGTGATTTCGGTGATGTTCAGATCTGCAATTTCCACAATTGCGCGACCGTAGCCGGTTCCTACAATTCTGCAATCTTTGATATCAATCTTGGATTGCGTCTTTAGCTCTGCAATGACCTCTGCCACTGAGGCAGCAGCAGATGCACCGGTGGTACGAAGATAGGACGCAAGAATTCTATTCCTACTATCGACCAGCACACCTTTTGTTGTTGTGGAGCCCACATCCAGACCAATCCCAAAGGTAGCTCCGCTCATACGAACACAATCCTATAGAAACATCTCAAGAAGAGCATCAACGCGAGTCTGAATTTGTGCATCATTGAAAAGTCTGCTATCGACCATGTCCCCTTCTATTACAACACCTGGCACTCCAGTCCTTTCGGTCACAAGTTCCCTTGAAACAAGCTGACCAAGAGAGTATCTCTTGCAAGACCTAACTGAGAACATTATGAAGCCATCGAGGTCATAGTCGTTTATGAGCTGGCACATCTTATCGACTTTAGCATCCATACCTCTGTTGAGGTACACGTTCGAATAGATATCCACTGCACTATCAATCAAGCTGTCAGTTTTAATCACTCCAGACCAAGCATGAGTATAGGTATCAGCTGGAAATACTACACCCCTCTTGGCCAATCCATTGAAGAACCGGAATATTGTGAACCAAGGCGGAATATTGTCCCATAGGAGTCGTATCTTCTCATCCATTATCGCACCAAGCCCATTTGAAACACGATTCTCAACTTCTTTGAGAAGCTCAACATAGAATTCACTCGTGTAATCCATGCCACGAGCCGCCACGATTGGAGCCATCGTGAGAAACCGATCAGCACAGTTAAGCGGACTTGGTTTGCTCTTACAGGACTCAAGAATTCTCAACCAGAGATCCATCGCTCTTGATGTGTTGTTTCCTACTTCCTGCATTCGTTCTTCTGTCAAAGTCTTTCCGAATGTACTTGAGAGAAACTCAACCAGTTTTTCAATGCCATAGCGAACATAGGCCTTGTGATACTCAGTCTGTTCGCCCTCAATTGAGGGTGTGTCAACAAGAAACACTGGAGCTCCTGTCAACTCTGAAATTGCGTCATACCAGCGCAACACAGTTCCACAGATGTTATTGCATGCAAGTAGTGCTTGGGGTCTGGGAAGTCCCTCTAGAGGACTCTGCTCTGGATTCTTCACTGAGCCTATGCTGGCACGAGCATAAGAGCAGAGTTCCTGGGAGTATCCGATTTCCTCAGCGAAACCGCATACGTCTGGGCCTACCTTATTCGATCCTACAACTGCTCCATACTGTTCAGGATAGGCAACTCCAATGTCCATTGCCATTGGAATTTCAACTGGAAAACCAGAGGTTACCCATGTGAGATTCCCTTCATCACTAGCGATCTGGCCCTCCATCATGTATCGGAACATTACCTGCTGTAGAAGACTATGGGACTCTAGGAGTCGATAGGCTTTCTCTTTCTTTTCTTCAGTCATCTTTCTCGCTCCTCTAGCTATTTCCAAGAGTTTCTAGGAAGGTCTGAATTCGTCCCTCCAATCGAGAACGATCCGAGAATTCGGGGTCAATTGGAAGACGGATTGAGGGCACTCCAATCTCCTCTGCCGCATTGGCCAAAGAGGGGGCCTCAAATTCATCTGGGTCACAAAAGGACTGTTCACAAATCACTAGTCCATTAATTGAGAGTTTTGTAAGAACTTGTTTCAGGAATTCCAGTCTTCGGGATAACCCCTCCTGAGTCGGTTCCTTTGGCGCTCCCAATACTGCTTGAGCACAGCCTGTGAATGGGTCACCCTCGAGAGGTGCTGGAGGTGTGAAAATTGTCTTGAATCCGTAGGTCAAAATATCAAGCGCAACCATCTCATCAGAGAAATTGGGAA
Organism: Promethearchaeota archaeon; assembly: GCA_048937485.1. Classification (GTDB taxonomy): domain Archaea; phylum Asgardarchaeota; class Thorarchaeia; order Thorarchaeales; family Thorarchaeaceae; genus SMTZ1-83. The sequence goes on along the minus strand of JBHLND010000047.1, from coordinate 1,083 downwards.
CCGTTCCAAATAATGTAGCTAAAGTACTTGGCTCGACCATTCCACCTACAATAGCAATTCTTGGTGTACTTGATTCATCCACTGCATTTATTGCGGATAAGTCCTGCTGCAAAAGAGCACCTCCAAGCTGAACCGTAGCGTCATATAGCCCCAAGGATTCGAGCTTATCCATGATGTCGCCTTTATCTCTCATCACTTTTTCTAGAAAAGCACGAGTGGGAGCTGTGAAGAATTCAGTGACCAGGTCAGCAAGCTGCACGTAGGACATTAATGTTGGGTCTAATATGCGAGCAGAATACAGAAATTGCAGACCTTCTCTGATTTCTGCGACTAGAGATACTGCGTCTTTGAATTCTTCATCAGAAAAGGGGGAGGCAAACACTGTTTCTAAATCCTTGCTGAATCGCCGGAATTCCTCGGACAAATAAAGCACCGATGCATCTCCGAAATCGCCAACTGGATAGGTTAGTCGGAATACCTTGTCCTGTGGAAACCGCTTTCGCCATATATCCCCTACATTTTGTAAGGCATCGCAAGTGTTACCTGAGAAAATTATTCCTGCCAAAGGAGGCAGATTTCCAGTACTTCGCTGACTGAATAGATTTCGAGTCAATGAGCATGCAAAGGTCTGCAGGCTATCTTCATAGGATCCTGCTACCGCGGGGCTTGTTCGAACAAGTGACGGCGTGAGCCCATGAGCCATTATTATTCCCAAAGGAAGATGGGGATATACGTAGCCAAGCACCAGTTCGCCCGCATCCACTAGCTCCCTTATCATTTGATCAGATTGTTCGATAACTCTCGAATAGCTCATTAGGCATACCTCGGCTCAATTGCTGTTGGGTAAATGGACTGTTGTGAGCATTTAGCTTTCAGTTTCTTATTTGTTGTGTAGGGAAGGTGTGAACTTATTAGTGGTATGCCCGGAAAGAGGGTGAATTTTGGGCCGCAGAAGAAGATATCAAGCACCATATCTATAGCCAACAAGAATGTCATAAGCACAGCTTGCAAGCTGTTGCCCTTGATAGTTATAGAATACGAGATATGAGGAGAGAACAATGGAAGAGATGCTTTGGCACAAAC
>JBHLND010000046.1:3731-12423 GCA_048937485.1 Promethearchaeota archaeon | reverse complement strand
AAGGTACGCCAGAAGTACGGAATTCCGAAAGAGCATACAATGCTCTACGGAGCATCAGAGATTGGTGTCGGCGGTCGCTTTATGGATGGGTATAATGCCATGCATGAATCAAAGGACATCATCTTCGATCAGCTAAGCGATCTTGGCTTTGAAGGCGTTTCAGGTTTCTGTATCTTCACAAGCCTTGGCGGAGGTACAGGATGTGGAGGTACGCCTGCGCTCATTGAGTTACTGAAGCAAAGGTTTCAGGAAGAAGAGGGCCGCAGAATATTTGTATATGTTATTGGAGTGCTACCATTCGAAGGGCAGTCCAGTGAAGCCCTAAACTCGATTTGGGCTGTTTCGAAGCTCCTTCGAGCACAACTTCAAGAGAGAGGCGCGGACCTCACAATACTTCTGAGTAACAGAACAATGCTGAAGAGAATCCTGCAGTCCCGAACAGGGGACAGCGTCGACTATCTCCAACGCGAACTGAATGTTGATATTGCCGATATCGGGCAAGTCGAAACGATGGTGCCGTCCACACTTGACGAGGGTGGAGAACTGGAGTTGAGAACTGAGCAGGCTTTTGTTGAGCTTGTCAATCCGCTGGCACTTGAAGTCATCGAGGCCATGTTGAGTCCTGGCGTCTATGAGAGTAACAAGGATGTCTTCCCCACAACAGATCTGGCAGACTATGCTCGAAAGCTCGACCCTGTTGTTGTTCCGGCTCTCTACACGGATGTTGGTTTGATACCTGACGCAGGAAGCATGCCGAAGCAGTTGAGGACAATGATAGACTATGCGGTGAGGGAGTGTTCATACGCTGATGTTGGTGAAGACCCCAATGCCGAGAGTGTCTACTACGTATTCTCGGGCCCGAGACACATCAGCAAAGCAGAGTATGGAATGCATCTGAAGGAAGCTCTTGAGACTTACATTGCACCCGGCGCAGCTATAACACCGTGTTATGTTCAGTACCTTGAAAAGGATCCATCAACGAATCTTCTTGTGCTCCTGGGACTTCCAAAGATTCCGGAATTGGTGCAGATAATCAATGAAGCAACCCAGCTAGTAAACCTCCATAGTGGCTCGTCACCCCTGAAACAGGGCTGGTTCATGCGATCCAAAGGAACTACAAGAAAAGAACTAGTCAATGCTATTGCTGATTTTAGAGAGTTGTTCTCCTACTACATGACACCCACTGAAAGTGGCATCATTGAATAGCCAATGGATGGTGCAGGCTTGACTGAAGAAACCCAAGGATCAGCAGACCTGATTGACAGGCTTCTGCTAATAGTGACCCTCAACTCGACATTGATACATTTTGTCCTAAGCTCCCAAGTTGAAGGCTATGTGGACCCTGACAGAGTAGACTCACTCACTCAGGGACTTCTCAGAACGAGGAAGTGGATGGAGGATGCAACTGACATGAAGGGAATAACTCCTTCTACTCAGAACATTATCAGTCTGATTGTCAAGCGGCTGTCCCAAATCGAGAGTCTCCTACCTAAGTTATCAGAAAGAGCTAAGAAAGCTGAACAAAAGGGGACTCCGGCTCAGGAGATACTTACTCTGCTTGATGACCCGTCACGTGAAGCTTTAGATGCTGCACGAGAAACCTCTGCCACGACAAGCACAGAAGGGGCACAGGCTATTCCACTGGTTGGACCGGAAGCAGAGGCTCCACCAAGAGAACCTTTTCGCAAGGTAGATGTAGAGAATGATGAGTGGGGACTCATTGGACAAATGCAGAGGATGCTCCAGCAGTATAGCAAGCGTTGCCATGTCCTACTCCCAACTTACTGGGTGGAAGCACTCAGAGAATTGCATAAGTATCGATCAGATTCCCCCTACCTTGGAGATGTAGTCGAGATTCCAGGAAGGATTTTGGCTGCGATTGTAAAAGCTCTACTTACGGAAGCACCAGGTGCACGGCTGCTTCAGGATCTTTCCAAAAAGAGACCAGCCGAGAATTACCTAGTTCCCTCTGAGATGGAACGTGTTGAGCGAGCTGTTAGTAAGTACTTCAGTGGAGTTGTGGACGTTCTGCAGGAAAAGAACCTGAATGTAGAGGAGAAGATCTCTGAAGCACATAACGCATTCGCGTCATTTGGTTGGGGCGGACCAGAGCTTGAGAAGCGTCTAATAAAGAGAATCAATCAGCAGTGTCAAGAAGCCCTTCAGAATGCTGAAACAGCTAGTGATCCCCAAAGACAGGTCATTTACGCTGAAATCACGAAATTGCTATGCAAACTTGAGCATGCAATACTGGCTGAACCCAGACTCAGAGAAATCCTTGCACAGATGAAACCGTAGAGGATTTGCGGGACAGTAATAGGCATATCTCATATAAGGGATGTTTTTCATTCGGGTTCAATACATACGAGGGTGGCCAATGTCCGGTCTCAAGACAATGTTGAATCCAAAAGTGACTGCTGTAGTGGGAGTGTCAACTTCTAATCCATTTTCCCCTGGAAACGTAATCTTCAGGAAGCTGGCTTTCGAGAACAATCTTCCGACGTACCCCATCAATCCCAAGGGAGGATTCGTTGAGGGAATTCAGGTACACAAGTCAATCACCGATGCCCCTGATAACATTGAACTTGCTGTCATTTCAGTCCCAGCGAAATATGTTCCTGGAGTTCTCAGAGAATGCGGTAATAAGCGCATCAGATCAGTTGTTGTCGTATCGGGCGGATTCAGCGAGGTAGGAGAATCTGGGGCGAACCTCCAGTCTGAGATTGTCGATATTGCGGGAGAATACGGGATTACTATGGTTGGCCCAAATTGCATAGGTGTCTTTGTCCCTGATGTATTAGATACTTTTTTCCTTCCATCCGAGAGGGTTGCAAGACCAAGGAAAGGAAGCGTTGCCATAATCTCGCAGAGTGGTGGCTGGCTTATTGAAAGACTCGAGGAGTTTGCGGAGAGAGATGTCGGCATTGCAGCTGCCATCTCGATAGGGAATTCTGCGCAGACCGATGTGACTGATTTTGTGGAATTCTTCGGCAAAGATGATAGCATAAACGTCATTCTTGCATACGTGGAGGGCTTTGATGAAGGAGAGGGCTTGGAGTTTGTTGAGACATGCTCCAAGATTGCGAAGAAGAAGCCAGTCGTAGTTCTCAAAGGAGGAGAATCAGAAGCTGGACATAGAGCCACACAAAGTCATACCTCTTCACTAGCTGGGGACATGGCTATCACAGAGGCCGCTTTCAGGCAGTACGGAGTCATTCGTGCCGTTGATGAAGACGAGGTAATGGCATATGCAAAGGTCTTCTCATTTAAGCCCAAGCCAATGAAGGGCTCCGGTGTCGGAACTCTTACGGTTAGCGGAGGACACGGTGTAATCGCCAGTGATGAAGCTGCTCACTATGGTCTGCAGTTTCCACCCTTCTCAGATGAACAGCAAGCAAAGATGAGAGCGGTTATGACTCCAGCGTATCAAGGAATCGCATCATTCAGAAACCCGTGTGATTTAACAGGTAGCGCGTCGGATATTGATTATGAGCGTGTCCTGAACGAGATGCTACAATTTGATACAATTGATGCAGCACTTCTTCTGCTCTTGCCATACGCTCCAGGAATTTCCTTGCAAATTGGTGCGAGAGTAGCTAACGTTGCGAAGAGGCATAACAAGACTGTTGTTGCCTATGTTCCTGACCTCGACAAGTATGAGGTCATCATCAGGGGTTTTGAGCTAAATGGTATTCCTGTCGGAGACACAATCGAAGAAGCAGTGCAAATGCTGAATGGCATACGATTGAGATCCAAGTACCTCCAACGGATGGGAGCAATTTAGAGGAGTTCTAATCATCCTGCAACTTTGGATACATCTATCCCTAGAGAACCAAGACTCTCAACCAATTCCCCTGACAGGATTAGCTTCCGCTCAGAGAGGTCATCAACAACTCTGCATCCTGTCAAATACATGGCAACTTTCAGGCTCTCAAGCATGGTCTCAATCTCGACAACCACATCCAACGCAGAGCCATGCACAGCTGGTCGCAGGAGAGGGTGTGCAATTCCAACAGCCGTGGCGCCCAGTGCAATGGCTTTTGCCACGTCCAAACCTGACCGAACTCCACCGGTGGCAACTACATCCAGGCTCGTAGACTCACAGACCATTATCACACTGAGGGCGGTTGGTATTCCCCAGCTCCAAAAATCAAGACCGAGTTGAGCTTTAATATCATCATCTTCTTTCATGGCGCGAAAATACTCAACAGCAGCCCAGGAAGTTCCACCGACTCCCCCTACATCCACTGCATCCACTCCCACACTCTCGAGAGCTAAAGCCACCTCAGCGGAAATCCCTGCTCCGGTTTCCTTCACCATTACAGGCACATCAACTGAATCCACAATTGCAGCGATGTTGTCCAATACGCCTTCAGAGTTGCAGTCTCCTTCGGGTTGTATTGCCTCTTGAAGTGGATTGAGATGAATCGCAAGAATATCGGCCTCAATCATTTCGATTGCGGCAGGAGCAGCATCAACATGAGTTGCACCGATATTTGCGATAACAGGGACAGATGGAGCGCATTCTCTAACAATTCGAAAAGTATCAGCAAGAGAAGGGTCCTCCACAGCGGCCCTCTGGCTTCCAACGCCTATGGGAATTCCCAGTTCCTCGGCAGCCTTTGCAAGACGTTCATTAATTATCAATGTCCTTGGATGCCCGCCGGTCATAGCCGCAATCACAATTGGAGCATCGGCACGGAGACCGAGAAAATTCGTGGTTAGGTCAATCTTGTCTTTATCGATCTCAGGGAGGGCATTATGAATGAAAGAGATGTGCTCGAACATGGATGAACGCTGACACTGGACATCCTCGTCCAGACAAATCTCAATGTGCTCAATCTTTCTTCGTTTTGTCAGCGAAGCCTCGCTCGTATCGGCATCATCAAAGGTGTCATTGGTAGTTTCCTCTCGATTTGACAAATGATTGCCTCCCTTCATGATTAGCAGGGTGCAGTAGCTTGATAGCCATTGTGGTTGAACCTAACATTTCGTATATGCGGAGTAAGTTTGCGTAATGCGAAGCCTTTATTCATTGGACTAGGGTGATTTGACAGCGTGTCTACTATGGAAGACGAGAGCAAGTATCGTGTTGAAGAAGCAGAAGAGGAAGAAAAAGAGAAGAAGGGTCTCTTCAGGCCTCTTCCGAAAGTCGAGGAAGAAACCGTCATCGGCAAGTCTGGCCGTCCTGAACCTATTGTCAAATTCTTTGGTTTGAAGATGACCGAGAGAAGACGCGATCTATTGCTCATCCTTCTAATGCCAGCCCTGGCAGGCCTCGTCGATGCTGCTGTCTATTCATTCATTATCATCGGTACTGTCGACTCGGTGGGCTTGTACACGTTTGTTATTCCAATGCTTGCCGCAATACCTGTTGGGCTAGTCGTCAGTCGGGCAAGTCATGCTCTGCTTTCAGCACTTCTCGCGACGCTATTCTACGTTCTATTCTTCTTGCTGTTTCTGGCAAGTCCAGCAATACAGTGGCCTGCATTCGACCTCGGTCAGTTTCTGGTAAGTGGATTTGTTATTGCAGCAGTCTATCTGCTACTGGTAGTCCTCGCCTCATTACTTGGAGCTCTTATTGGGGCCATCATTAGGGAGTTCTTCTGAACCAAGAACTCTTTGTTGTTTCATCAAAAGCAGAGGCTGTCCTACTCTATTTCGAAGTATTGCCATCCTTGGAGGACGAATTCTTCCTTGGTTTTTAGCCATTTCTCAAAACCGATATCTCGGATTTCTTCAAGGGTGTGTTCCGCCCAAGATCGGCCTTGAAATTTATCGCAGGTTGCAAGTCGGAGACAATCCAGACACGTATTGTATCCTCTATCAGAGGCGCATTCCTGCACCCTACAATCAGTTGGGCCCCCACCGTTTTTGCAGCCAGGACAGCTCTTCAATGTCTTTCGCAATTCACCAATGAAGTTCCTTAGACTTCCAAGGTACTTGGCTTCATCATCAGCAGGAAACATTGTTGTGGCTCCAGACTTGGCAATAGCACTAGATTTCTGATGGTTTGCTTCGCTCTTGCCTTTGCCACAGTTATTCTCGTGAAGGCCGCATCCTGGACAATAAAGTCCGCAATAGGATACGCCAACCCTGGAGTCTGCCAATGGATTTGCCTCATCCAATTATGTAGCTAGGAGAAAATAAACCTTCTAGAATTCGCGCATTGCGCAGTTATAGCCATTGTATTGCACTATAATATGTTTTCAAGCAGAAATTCAACACTGTTATTAGTAACTTGAGACGAACTCCAAACGAATCTGATTTAGTGCCAAGGTACTTGGCGGTGAAATAGGATGACCATTGCAGTCATCAAGCTTTTGGGAACCAACGCTGAGAGGGACATGTATAGAGTGCTCTCTGCAATCCCACAAGCAAAACCCTTTGTAGCCTCAACTCGTGACAAAATGTCAGCCGTAGCTGATGCGGATGGGATTATAATTCCAGGAGGTTTTTACCGCAGAGACCTCGTTGACCCCAAGATGACATCGTATTCGAATGAGATAATGACAACAATCATAGAGGCAGCAAATGAGGGCAAGCCTATCTTGGGCGTCGCTCATGGCTTTCAGACACTTGCTGAATTTGGCATCCTTCCGGGAGAGCTAGTCACAAATATATCCGGTCGCTTTGTATGCAGGTGGACATATCTGCGCGTCAGCCAGAATGCATCTGTTTACACTGAAGACTTGGAAGGTGCAATCATCAGGCTACCTATAGCCCATAGGGCAGGGAGGTTCAAGATCAGAAAGACTCAGTTGAAGAAGTTGAATGAAGCAAATCTTATTCCAGTTCGGTACTGCGATGCTGATGGCTCGGTGACAGAAGATGCTAATCCTGACGGGTCGGTTGAGAATGTCGCAGGCGTATTGAATGATAAAGGAAATGTCTTTGGCATGATGCCGTATCCTGAAAGAGCTTCTAGACCATTACTGTCATCCACAGATGGACTGGTAATTCTTAGGAATTTCGTGAAAGCAACCAGAATGTCCTGAGGAGAGGTTTATGCTATCTGATGAAGAACTGGGTAAAGTACAGGAAGCACTTGGCAGGCATCCAACAGTGACAGAACTTACGATGCTTGAAGCCCAGTGGTCTGAGCAAGCGAGTTTCAAAAGCACTAGACGTTGGTTTCATCTACTTAAGACAGAGGGCAATAGAGTCGTTATCGGCATCGGAGAGGGGGCAGGCGTTGTAGATCTTGGTGATGAAGTGCTTCTAGGAGTAACTATGAGAGCCTATAATCAACCAACTGCAGATGATGTTTACGAGTCATCCGCAGGAGGCGTTGGTAGAGTAATAGGCAATGTTTTGTCACAGGGGTGTAGGCCGGTTGCTCTTCTAACCTCAATCAGAGTTGGCGATCCAAAGGACCTCCAGAATGCTACTAGTCTTGATAGAATTGTAGAAGGAGTTTCGGACTACGGCAATAGCGTGGGAGTACCTATGGTTGCAGGGGAAACCGAGTTCCATGATTCATATAGTGGCAATTACATACTCAATATGGTCTGCATAGGTGAATCATCGCCTGGCAAGGTCATCCATAGCATAGCTAAGACACCTGGAGATGCGCTTGTTCTCTTTGGCGTTAAGGTTCTTAGAAGCATCATGAAAAAGGGTAGGAAAGGCGGCTACTGCGTGGCCCAGAGGGACTTGATAGAGGCGCTTGAGATAATAAGCGAAAAGCATCTAGTCGCGGGACTGCAAGATATAGGCGCAGGAGGCTTGCTATCGGCTGCAGCTGAAATGGCTCAAAGAGGAGGAACGGGTGTGACTATTGATGTTGACAACATCCCCGGCGAGCTCGAAACTGCTACTGCTGCAGAGAAGATGCTAGACGAAACTACTGAACGGTTGCTTGCTGCAGTCACTCCTAGAAACCTGGACCGATTTCTTGATGTTCTGAAGGCTCATGGCGCACCCTTCAACATTGTTGGCACCGTTACTTATGATCCGGTTTTTGTCGTAAGAGAGAAAGGGCAAACAAAGGCGGAGTTGCCAATCAGCTTGCTGCTTCGGGGCTTTGAGGAGCCTGCTCTTCTAGAAGAGGACCTGACTGAGCAAATCTCTTCTCATGAATGGATTACTGAACCAGGAAACCCTGCAGAAGCAATCATGAGAATCCTCGGTTCGCTGAACATTTGCGACCGCTCATGGATCTACAGCCAATTTGACCAGCATGCACAGATGAATACTGTAGTGGATATAGGGGAAAACGCCGGAGTTATCGAGTTTCCAAAAGGCAAGCTTGTGGCGGTTGCCACTGATTGTAACTCAATTTGGACTTCTCTTGATCCATATTCTGGAGCAGCCAACTCTGCATGTGAAGCTCTACGCAATGTTGCTTCAGTAGGCGGAATGCCAATTCTGCTTGCTGATTGCCTCAATTTTGGCAATCCGGAAAGACCCGAATCCTATGGACAGTTGGTTGAGTCTATTCGAGGAATCGGGCAGTTCTCAAGAGACTTTGACATCCCAGTTGTGGCGGGCAGTGTATCACTGTACAATGAGAAAATGTTAGATGGAGATGTGCTGAGAATAAACCCAACTCCACAGGTGATGGTAGCGGGACTTATACCGAAAGGGCAGACTCCCGTTATGCGAGGGTTGTGTACGCCTTTAGCGAACATTTACCTTATCGGAGACACACATCGAGAGCTCAACGGCACTGAGTATCAACTTATTCAAC
>JBHLND010000046.1:0-3721 GCA_048937485.1 Promethearchaeota archaeon | reverse complement strand
GAAACGCAATGGAAGCCATTCTTGAAGCTAGATCAAAGGGAATAATCCGTTCGTGCAACAATATTGGGAGAGGGGGAATTGCAGCCGCCATAATGAAGATGGCCTTGAGTTCAAACTATGGCTTTAGAGTTGAGATCGATAAAGTCCCTGGCACAGCTCAGACGGAAACAGGAATTCTGTTTTCCGAAACAACTGGGAGATATCTTGCTGAAGTGACGGAAACGAATCAAGATGAATTTGTGTCTATCATGGCTAACCATAGAGTTAGCGCCGTTGAATTGGGACTCACAACATTTGAACAAATAGCACACTTCGGTTCCTTCAAAATCAAAATGGAAGCAGCCAGAGAGATCTATACCAAAACCCTTGCCAATCGCATGCAAAGTATTACCAAATAGAGACCTATTCAATCGCTTAGATAATAAGGTGCAAAACGGAGGCTAGGAAAGGCTGATCACTGATGAATGACAAGCTAGTTTATCCCTATACAGATGCCTTATTGCAGTACGAGTTCAAAGCGGATCATCCTCTGAAACCCGAACGCTTGAAGCTCACATACCTTTTGTCCAAGCAACTTGGTTTATTGGAGAATGTCAAAGTTATTGAGCCAGCCGTTGCGACGAGAGTAGACCTTGAGATGTTCCACGACTCGGAATACATTGATGCAGTGGAAGAATGCAGTAGAGAGTTATGTTCCAAACCCAGCCTTGGCCTTGGAACTGCAGACAATCCAGTGTTTCCAGACCTCTATGATGCGGCCTCAAGATATGTAGGAGCAACTCTTGATGCAATGAAAGAGATGGAAAATGGAGCTCGCAATGCATTCGTAATCTCCGGAGGACTACATCATGCACATCGAAATCTAGCATCCGGATTCTGTGTTTTCAATGATGTTGTAGTTGCTATAATGCATCTTCAAAAGCAGCGTGACTGCAGGGTCCTTTACTTCGATTTTGATGCGCATCATGGAGACGGCGTTCAAAACGCCTTCTATAGATCGAAGGATGTCCTGACAATCTCAGTTCATCAATCAGGTAGGTATCTTTTCCCTGGAACCGGATTCATTCACGAGATTGGAGGAGGGGATGGAATGGGCTATTCAGTGAATGTTCCTCTCCTACCGGGAGGGGGCAGCAAGGACCTAATTCGCGTGGTTGATGAAGTTGTGATTCCACTCCTTGAGAGCTACAAGCCCAACCTTCTTGTGACTCAACTTGGAGTAGATGGCCATTTCCTTGATCCGCTTGCGAACTTGGTGTATACAAGCCATGGTTTTGAAACAGTTTTGACGAAACTCAAGAATCTGTCAGAAACCATCTGTGATATAGGCTGGCTCGCAGTAGGCGGCGGCGGTTATCATCCAATCAATGTAGCAAGACTGTGGACGCTTTTCCTATCCATAATGCTCAATGAGAAAGTCCCAGAGAAATTGCCCGATGAGTTCATTGGAATATGCGACGCAATGGGCTTTGACCGATGCCCTGAAGGAATTCGTGACAAGGATGAAGTTGTTCAGGGGTATTTCCCCAGAGATGAGATAGAGCTTGATCTGGACAGAACACTAAGAAGGGTAAAGGAAGAGGTCTTTCCATTTCATGGATTATAAAGACGTAGAGTGCGATTTTGTGAGCTGCAAATCTATCCATTTCCTAACAACATTCGTAACAGCATCAGAGGCAGCCGCTAAAATGATTGCATCCGCGTCTTCACTGAGAAGAGAGGAGGGATCCACTCCAGACTGAGCCACTCTCAGCAGAGAAGGGTAACAGAGGAATCCCAAAGCCTCAACCACTTCCATGGAATCTTCACCTATGATTTGGATTGCTTTGCCGAGGCCATTCTCCAAGGAGAAGCTTGGATCACTGTCAAGAAGTGCTAGGATAGTTTCTCTATCAGATTTAACAACCACATTCGGTTCAAGGCAATCATCATAGACCACGACCCTGCCTTTCTCGAATACAAGAGAGTATGATTCATCAACATCGACTAAATCGAAGCATATTGCAAGATCAGAGAATGCAGATCCTGTATTCTCCATGTACTTTTCGAATTCGCTTTCACTCAGCTTGTGCAGAGTCCGAGCTTCTTCCACACTAACGCTCAGTGCAGTGCGACATCCATCTACAATTGGTCCAAGATACTCCATTAGCATATACTGCTCTTCATTTATGGACCTCGAAATACGATTCAGTAATCGTTCAACGGTAAGCGGTCTATCATCTTGCATCAAGAGTATCAAGTAACTTCTTACGACATAGCTTTTTAGAGATACGGGTCGACACTCAATGCAAGCAAAGCAATGAGCGGTGCAACGTATGACGACTGACATCCACACGCACCTTGGTGCTCATAGGATGGATTATGATAGCGTAGACCGTCATAATGTAGCTAAGCATGTCGAAGTCTTAATCAGTCGGATGGATACATTCGGAATTAGCAAGGCTGTTTTAGCACCCCCCAACCCATTTACTGGAAATGAGGTTTGCCTTGAAGCTGCTGCTATCTATCCAGATAGACTATTCTCATCCGCCATGGTGATGCCAAGGCCAATGGATGGTGCGCGAAATAGAATTAGAAACCTCGTGGATGAGGGCTGCGTTTCATTGATACTTGATGAGCGATTTTGCTACCCATTAGACCCAGCAACACTCGCATTAGTCGCGGAGGCAGTCGATGTTGGCATACCAATCATGTTTCACACTGAAATCATGAGAGGAGATTGGTTCAATTTTGTAGATAACGTTTCAATCCTTCACTTTGAGGGAAAATTTGTGGTACTGAAAATGGGAGGGCTCTTTGGATTTCCTCAGATAATTCCTTTGTTGACAAGGGACAATATCTGGATGGAGATCTCGGTCAATCTTGTGAAGCTTGTAGAATCACATTTGAGAGTATTCTTGGATGCAGTTGTGCAGGACATGGGGGTTAGCAAGCTGGTCTTCGGTTCAGAACATCACAGTGAGTATCCTGATATCATGGCAAGTCTTAATCTGATAGACTTGAATATCGAAACAAGTCGTGTGATTCAACAAGAGAATGCGTGGTTGCTTTTGGGACTGGATTTCTCTTGGTGATGCACTACCTGAAATTCTGTTTCATTCCTGCCAGCGCTAGCATTTCTTGATGAATGAGCTGTTCAATGTCTTCGGGCCTTGGAAGACCTATAACGCGTGCTCTGGATACAAGAATGGTTGGCACAGCCAGTATTTCCAGATTCTCTGTGAGCTCAGGTTCCTCTTCAATATCGGTCTCTACCACATCAACATAAGGTTCATAGAAAGGCAAGCTTTCAAGCGCTTCTTCAACCACGCGAATTGCCTCATTGCAGAAATGGCATTGATTGCTCGTAAAGACCGTGATCTTCATGGAGGCATATTGTCCTGTCATACCTGCTAGCTGATTCATGTGCTTTCCCAATTGTTCACGTTGCATCAAGATGCATTCCTCCCACACAGCCCACAACTACGCATACTATGTGGGACCTCTTTAGGACAGTCCTCTCCAGGCTTGTTAAATGCCCAAGAATTTCTTGTCCAATTCACGATACGGCGCCTCCACATTATTCGGCGTAGATGGGTGGCTTCAATCTAACAAACTCATCCACAGTATCGACAGCTCGGAGAGGAATCGCTTCCCAAGTCAGAGGGAGACTGTCAGTTTCCTTTCTCTAAACGACCACGATTGGTCCATTTCTATGATCATACCAGACTTGTTTCACTCG
>JBHLND010000368.1:0-3059 GCA_048937485.1 Promethearchaeota archaeon | reverse complement strand
TCTTCCGGATGGTCGTATCTTCTGGACAAGTGACCCGCCAGAGGATATTGTAGGAGATGATGACAAGGGGTATCACTATTTCCCAGGTGACGAGGCATATGTATGGGGCTCCGAAGAAGCTACCATTACTGAGGATGATGATGTTAGGGGACTCATGATCGATAGCAATGGAGCTCTTGGTATAATCACCAAAGTCATTCTCAAGATAATCCCACTACGTAATATCCATCCGGTTGTCGCATCATTTCGGAGTCGCGATCTGATGCAAGGAGCCTTGGCAGACTTGCTAAAGGCAACTAGACCATTCTACCTTCATTTCATTACAAGTTCGTTTCACCGGATGCTGGTTGAGGTTGGTCAGGCTCCTAATACAACTGGCGAATGGGTAGTCCTCTGCACGTATGAGGGCACAGAAGACGAAATTGCAGGGGAGCTTGAGAAACTCGAGCATGTTGTCAGACGGCATAATGGTGCAATCGAGTCTGATGAAATTGCACACCATGAGTGGGATGAACGCTTCTACCCAATGAGGATTAAGCGGTTGGGCCCAAGTCTAGCACCTTCGGAAGTCTATGTACCTGTTGAGCGTTTGAGTGAGTTCCTAGCACATATGGATGAGCACTTCAAACGTGAACAATGGGCTGCCGAGGGAGCTGTGTCCGATAAGGGAGAAGTTGCCGTTCTTACTTGGTTCCTTGATGATGAACGTAGAACAATACCCTTCCTAATGGGGTGGTATCGTTCTCTTGATGTAATTGATATTGGCGTGAAATATAATGGGAGGGCTTATTCAATTGGGATGTGGAACGTTTCTCACTCTCGTTCATACTTCGGGAAGAAGACTTACGCGAAGATGGCGAAGCTAAAGAAACAGACGGATCCGAAAGGATACATGAATCCACACAAGGTCTTTTCCGGCCCACTGAAGCTTTCACTTAGATTCAACCTTTTGATAATGTTTGCAGTGGCTGTGGCTGTACCAATCGTGATATGGTTGGCCACATTGATTGTCCCTGATATCCTAAATGCCTATGTTCCGTGGCTGGGAGTGACCGATCTCTGGAGCGCGTTCATCGCGTTTGTACTTGGACTGATAATAGGTGCAGTTGTGGTTGAGATAGCGAATTTGATTCCCATCTCATTCATGCTGGCAATTGGAGGTCCATTCCTACGTCTGGGTAGACGGATATGGCATTAGTCGGTATCGTCCACCCACAATCTGCAAGGGTGATAAAATGGTCGGTCAACAATACGGGGTGACCCCGCTACAGGCGGGGCCCAACATACACATGACTATCTACTTGGGACTTCCAGCTATAATTCTACTGGGACTTGCCACGCTTCTCTACCAAATTTCAAAGGAGAAGTACACCTTTCACCACGGAGTTCTGGCTGGTTTATCTCTAATTCTCACGACGATTAACATAATCGAAGTGCTGCCCGATCCCAGAATTGGCATAATGCTAAACAATCCTGCGTTAGACATCTTTCACTTCATTCACATTATTCTTGGGACAGTTGGGTACCTGTTTGGAATCTTGGCATTTCTCACAGGAATTAGTGGAATTCGAGTCAAATGGCCTGGACTGACGGCCTTGACATGTTGGACAATTGTCTTCGTTATGGGGTTTGTCCAATTCATAATGTAGGGAGGTAACTCAACATGAACGATTCAGAAATCATTGACCTGAAGACTGTGACTGAACTGGATTGGATAACAAGCAATATGGTTGACCGATTGTCGGCAAGCGGGGACACTACAGGAATCCCTTACTATCACTACCGTTGGAAAAAGAAATGGCTTGCTGACTACGTGGCACGTCCGAGAGATGGTAAACAGGTTACTCAAGTGATGCAACTAGCTGCCCAAAGGGGAATCCCAGTCATACCTCGAGGGGGTGGAACATGCTACTATGGATCGGCAAGTCCTACAAGAGGAGGAATCATGCTGGATATAAAACTCCTAGACAAGATCCTAGAAATCAACGAGGAGGAAATGTGGGTTCACGTTCAAGCAGGAGCAGTTTGGGAGGTTCTTGACAACCTCTTAAGAAAGCGAGGACTTACCCTGCGCGTGGCGCCGCAGAGCGCGGTAGCTTCTGTGCTGGCAGGCTGGCTGGCAATAGGAGGCAAGGCAGGTATAGGTACGCCCAAGTTTGGAACCATGCTTGATAATATAGTCGAGATGACTGTTGCCAGACCTGATGGCAATTTAGAAACAATAACTGGCGATGACATGGGGGTGTTCTACGGGACTTCAGGGATAGCTGGTGTTGTGATATCAATGAAACTCAAGATTCGTCCAATACCTGAAGCTTTTGATGGCGTTATGTTTGCCTTCACTGACTTGGATAAGGCGATTGAAGCCGTGAATCGAATTTGCCAGCTAAAGCACAAGCCAGTATATTTGAGGCTGACTGATAGGGAATATGAATGGAGAGTTGCTGGAGGACTTCCTTCCCGCATCTCTGGCCGCTTCTTCATTCTGGTTGCCTATGATGGCAAGAGCTTGGATGTCGAGGATTCTGTCAAAGCAGTACGTGGCATTTTCCGGATTGCCGGAGCAGAAGATCTGGGAGAGAAATACTTCCATCGAAGCTGGAATGATAGATTCATCGTTGAAATGAAGCTAAAGCTAGAAGTTCCCACGCTTTCAATGCAGAATCTATGGATACCGTTATCCAATATCAAATCAATAACTGATAGAATGTATCAAATAGCCAACAGATACAGAATCAATTCTTGCTTCTATCTTGTTTTGGGCGATGACAGCAGGGCTAGACTCTGCTTGTTTGCTCCATCTGACCATAGACACTGGATGCATTTCATGGCAGGGAAAACGATGCTTCACCGATTAGTAAAGCTTGGTTACAAGCATGGTGGAGAGCTCTATACCTTGGGACTCCAAAACACTGTGTATCTCAAGAAGTTCCAACCTGAAGACTATAACAGATTCCAAGAGATTAGGGCCAGATGGGATCCGAAAGGCATCATGAACCCAGACAAGTTAACTCACTCAAATATGACGTATAGGAGAATGAATCTCATGTTTACAATGA
>JBHLND010000367.1:0-3065 GCA_048937485.1 Promethearchaeota archaeon | reverse complement strand
GGAATAGAACATGACAATCGAATCCCGGGAACGTTGACTCCCTTCCGGCTAGAGATAGGGCCGCCGTGCACGACTTCTGTATGAACCTCTGTATCCTCAATATCTACTACTCTCAGTCGAACTAATCCATCATTGATGGCGATTGTGTCTCCTGGTTTTACGTCCCTTGGAAGGTCTTCATGTGAGATAGAAACTCGCTGCTTATCGCCTATGAACTCCTTTGTGGATAGAGTGAAAGACTCACCTGTCTGAAGCTCCAAAGGCTCCTTTAGCTCCCCTATCCTAATCTTTGGTCCCTGAATATCGAATAGAATCGCTATGGATTCATCTACACTTCTGATGGCCTCGAAGGTCTTCCTATGTATTGAATGGGTTTCATGGGAGAGATTGATTCGAGCAACATCCATTCCTGCTTCAATCATACCTGCAAGAGTATCTTTCGACCTTGATGCTGGTCCAATGGTACAGACAATCTTTGTACGTGTTAGCTTCTCCCGAGCCATCTCATATCAACCCGAGTTACGATATACGTGCAGTGGGGGCTCCGCTATAATAGGGCTTCTCTGACAAAGCATATGCACTGGTCAATGCGCAAATCCCATTAGGTAGGACTAAAGAGCAATGAATACACTCCAAAGATAAGGTGTTCAAGGATGGTACGTATCATCGAGGTCAAGGCAATCGAAATTCTGGATTCCCGAGGAAATCCAACAGTTATGACAAAGGTGTACCTCTCTGATGGCACTGTGGGCACTGCAAGAGTTCCAAGTGGTGCATCAACTGGCGTTCGTGAAGCTGTGGAACTACGAGACGGCGGAAGCAGATATCAAGGAAAAGGCGTTCTGAAGGCAATTAAGAACGTCAACACAGTCATCGCAGGTTCAGTGACTTCCGTCGATCCATTAGACCAGCGAGCCCTAGATGACGTGCTTCTGAAGACGGATCCGAGCCCTGGAAAGGGAACGTTAGGAGCCAACGCCATTCTCTCTGTGTCAATGGCAACAGCGATGGCAGCAGCCAAGCATCAGGGAATGGAGCTATTCCAACATCTGAGAATGAACGTAATTGGGAAGGAAGAGAAGTACCTCCAGCCTGTTCCCCTATCCAACGTCATTAATGGAGGCGCTCATGCAGGGAATGAGCTCGCTATCCAAGAGTTCATGATACTCCCCATCGGCTCTCCTGACATTCAAGAGGCTGTTCGATGTATCAGTGAGGTCTATCATGCTCTAGGAAAGAGGATGATCTCCAAGCATGGTCGAATGTCAAAGCATGTTGGAGATGAAGGTGGCTTTTGTGGATTTGGCCTTAAGAGCACTCATGATGCTTTCTCTGAGATAATGGATGCTGCAGTTGAGACCGGTTACACCCCCGGCAAGGAGGTTGTATTAGGAATCGACGCTGCGGCTAGCGGCTTTTACAAGGATGGAAAATACGTCGTAGACGGAAAGTCGCTTGATCCTGGTGACCTATTGGAGTTCTATCTTGACCTCGAGAGAACCTTTCCACTGCTGAGCGTTGAAGACCCATTTGACGAAGAGGCATTTGATGAATTTGCTGAGTATACAAGGAAGACAAGCGCGCAAGTCGTCACAGATGACCTAACGGTATCGAATCCCGAAACGGTGAAGAAGGCAATAGATATGGGCGCCGGGAACGCGCTACTCCTGAAACTAAATCAGATCGGAAGCGTTTCAGAAGCCATTGACGCAGCCAAGGTTGCTTTTGCCGCTGACTGGCCCGTTGTCGTCAGTCACAGGAGCGGTGAAACCGGTGACACTTTCATCTCAGATTTAGCCGTCGCCCTCTCAACGGGACAAATCAAGACGGGTGGCCCCGCTCGCAGTGATCGGGTTGAGAAGTACAACCGGCTACTGGAAATCTATGACCTGCTTGGAGGAGAATGCGGGTATCCAGGAAAGGAGTTTAACACTGCCTGGAGGAACTACTAGGAAATGACCGAAACGCGCACCGCCATGCTTGTTGTTCTTGATGGGCTAGGGGATAGGACGCTCAAGCGACTTGGCAGCAAAACGCCTCTTCAAGCTGCCAAGACTCCAACTCTCGACAGATTGGCAAGGGAGGGGCAGAGTGGCTTGATGAATGTGATTGGTCCCGGAATCACGCCTGGCAGCGATGCTGCACACCTCGCGCTTTTTGGCTATGACCCCATCGCGACATACTCCGGTAGAGGTCCCCTTGAAGCCCTAGGAGCTGGGCTCGCATCAAAGCCTGGCGATGTTGCATTTCGGGCCAATTTCGCCACTGTTGACTCCGGTCTTGTTGTTACAGATCGTCGGGCCGGCCGAGACTTCACACGAGAGGAGCAAGATGCGCTTGAGGCTGCACTCTCTGGAATGGAGATTGATGGCGTTAGGATCCATTTCATAGCAACTAGCCAACACCGCGGAGCTCTAGTCTTGGATGGCGAAGGCCTCTCTGGAGACGTAACAGATACTGATCCCCACGAATCAAACACCAAGGTGCTCACCTGTCAGCCCTTGGTTCCAGACGCTGAACGGACTGCTGCCATTGTCAACAAGCTGACACAACTTGCCCATGAGCGACTGAGAGACCTTGATGTAAATAAGGCGCGTGAGAAACGCGACTTCCCGGCTGCAAACATGCTCCTGCTTAGAGGTGCTGGTCAGCACCAAGAAGTTCCTACATTGAAAGAAAGGTATGGAATCAAGAGTGCAGTTCTTGCTGGAGGGTCTCTCTACATTGGAACTGCAAAGTATGTTGGCATGGACCACCTCAAAGTTGAGGGGCAGACTGGCACTATTGATACCAATTTTGAAGGCATTGCTGAGAAAACAGTAGAATGCGTGAAGTCCGGCTATGACTATGTGTTCGTGCACATCAAGGCCACAGATAATGCGAGTCACGATGGAGATATTGATGAGAAGATACTTGCAATTGAACGCTCGGATAAGATGGTCGAGAAGATAGTTGAATCAGTTGGCGAGAGCTTGGTTATTGCAGTTACTGGTGATCACAGCACTCCAATAGATGTGGGAGAGCATACATGTGACCCAGTTCCCATTCTTCTTTGGAGTAGCTTC
>JBHLND010000366.1:0-3065 GCA_048937485.1 Promethearchaeota archaeon | reverse complement strand
ATACAAAGAAATGTCTGAATGGCAATGGTTAAAGCAGAACCTGAAACAGTCGAAACGATACAGATGCAGGGAATAGGAGCCGAAAACGAATTTGCTTGGATAATAAATCTGGCATTCTTCGCATTCATCATAGTATTCAGCTTATACGGTGCCAAGATTCAGATGTGGCAATGGCTGAAGCAAATTGAAACTGGACTAATTGAACTCAAAAAGATGGCAATCGAATCAAGGCAGACCTCTATTGACACTTTCAAGAAGTATGGAAAGAATGAGGAAGAAGTTGCCAAGGACCTTGATCGCTGGCTAGACTACTTCACAATAATGCCAGTTGACCTTGATCCTGCAGGGATTCTGAAGCGACTAGACCATCTTTTGGATGAACGGAGAGACCGCTTTCAGGAATTCGTTACAGATCTAGCCCCTGAAGCATCTCAGGCAGAACTACAATCTCTTGAGAATACACTTGAGGTCACACAGGTCCTGAGCCTGATATTCCGAATTGTACGCCATTTCTACATATTGGGCAAAAAGACTGGCAGTCAAATCCTGATTATGCAGGTCCAGATGCAGATGCCTGAATTGCTCAGACTTGCCAAGGCCTACTTTGACGCTCTTGATGCCTTTGCAGCAGGCAAACCAATTGGTGATGGTATTGGACCTCTAGTTGTTACCAAATTCGCCAGAGAATACGGAGGTACTCCTGAAACCTACGTTCATGAGCTTTCCCGTGAGGTTGGATACTACCCAGTTGAGGTGGAAGGGCGCACAGTTTACGCACTTCGAGCAACTGGTCCGGGAGGAACTGTTGGCAAACCTGGACTTGCTGTGAAGACGCTTGTCGATCAGAACAAAGGCAGCATCGCCAGAATCATCACAGTGGATGCGGCACTCAAGCTTGAAGGCGAAGAGCTTGGGCGTGTTTCCGAAGGAACCGGAGCTGCCATTGGGGACCTAGGACCCGAGAAGCATGCGATGGAGCAAGCTGCGACTGAAAACAAGATAGGAATAGAGGCCATAGTCATTAAGGAAGATGAAGCAGCCGCAGTAGGTGTGATGGACAAGAAGATTCTTGATTCCATTCCTGAAGTCATTGAGCGAATACGAACTGCTATTCTGAAACGCACCAAACCAGGGGACAAGGTAATCCTCGCAGGGATTGGAAACACGATTGGAATTGGACTCTAGGGGTGATGAAATGGGATTGATATCTAAATTACTTGGCGCAGTTTTTGTTGTCACAGGCGGAGCACTATTCTTCTTGGGATCTGGAGACCCCAATCTAGGGTTTCTCTATTACTTCCTTGGCCTAATTGTGATGGCAATGGGTTTCTCACTTATCACAGCAGGCGGAGGGAAAAAGGAAGAAACACCCCCTCCACCAACAGTCACCGAAATACGGTGTGATAATCTCGAATGCACATTCAAGGAAATCAGGGATTTTCAGAATGGCGATTTCATTCTAAAGTCCCTTGATATGGCTTGCCCCAAATGCCAAGACTCGATGACCATTCAGGGAGTCTATGTCGTAAGGGAGGAGCCACCCACTCCTACGATCTAATCTGACTCTGTTAAGACGATAGGTCCGTGCTCTGAAACAAAAACAGTGTGTTCAGACATGCTCACAGGCCTATCGCTCTTTTCAATCAACATAGGGTTGCCACTAATTGCCTTGTGTTTCAGTAGCATTCTAAACTCACTCAAAACATCAACCTTCTCATCCTTTGTTTTCACCCAACGTATCGCAAAGGGCAACGGACCATATCTCTCTCTTAGGTACTGCCGCAGTTTTTCCGTAGTGCCCTCCATTGGTTTCGCATCCAACACATTAGAGAAGATGTAGATGTGATCAGTTTCTACTACCTTCCCAGAGCCACTTGTAGCATAAGGTTCAATTGCATAGTATTCTCCAACCTCCACTTTTGGAGTACCCCGCATTGTTACATTCGGGACCGTTTTTCCAGCGTGGAGATTGAATCTTGTTATGTTGTGGCCACCTAGGTTTCTGATGGGACGAAGGCCATACGCCTTAATCACCTTCTCAATCCGTTTTCCCAAATCACCGAGAAACGAACCTGGTCTTAGTAGCTCAAGGGCGTCCTTAAGCGCGTCCTCAGTAGCTGCAACAAATCCTTCCAATGAACCATCGATATCAACGGTCAGGGCGGTATCTGCAATATGGCCATTGACGTGTACGCCAATGTCAAGCTTGACAAGACCAAATTCAGGGATTGTACTAGGATCACTATGTGGCGATGTACGATGCGCCGCAATATTGTTGACACATACATTCATTGGAAATGCGGGTTTTCCTCCATATTCGACTATCTTTTTCTCTGCGTGACTGCATAATCGAATCAGTTTCTCGTTGGGCTTGGCCATTTCACTAATTTCTCTAAGAACCCGGGCTGCAATCTTTCCGGCCTTTACCGAATCGGGATGAGGATCAACCAAAGCCTATGCACCTGTTCGACAACTGCCTTCTGTCATTCTTAAGGCGTTTCATGTACGCTAAACGGTATTCTCATCGACGCGTAGTAACAATAGCACCATTATCACTAACAAAGAAACTGTGCTCAAACTGAGATACCATCCCACCTTTTCCTTCTAGTAGAACGGGGTAGTCTCTTACAGCTCCAGCTTTAACAAGCGTATTTATTGCCGCCCTAGTATCAATCTTGGAGCTTTGAAGCCATCTAGATGCCCACGGCAGAGTTCCAAACTTATTCCTTGCAATCTTGCGCACTTGCGCAGCTATCTTGTCTATCTTCTTCTTGTTGGACATATCATTAGAAAAAATATAGGCCTGATTCCCACTGCGAATCGTACCTTTTCCATCTGTCGCAAAGGGCTCAACGGCATAGGTTTCTCCTATTTCGATTTTGGGACCACCCCTCATGCTGATATTCGGTATCCTGTTACCAGCATGAAGTGTCCAAGGCTTGAGTTGATGACCCGATAGCTGATGAACGGGTCGGAGACCGTGGTGCTTGATTGCCTTTTCAATAGCCGCACCCACTTCACCCAGACGCACTCCTGGTTGAATGATCTCAATGGCAGCATCCAAA
>JBHLND010000365.1:0-3076 GCA_048937485.1 Promethearchaeota archaeon | reverse complement strand
AAAGAGGAGTTAATGTGAAGTAGTACCATCCATTTGCTGAACCTGTGAAATGATAGAAGACGCGAATCGAGGCAGAGGAGGTGAGGGCTGCACCGGTGATCCCATTCTCAATGGTTGAATTATAGAAAATTGCGAAATCGTATGTTCTGCTCTCGTAATAGGGCCCAACATCACTCGAGCCCGAAACCGACGTCGGAATTTCAACGACATTGAAGTATAGTGAAGTGTCAGCATAGGAGTAACCGTATTCCTGGAATCTGAGATAGATTGCATATGAGCCCAGTGAAGTGACCCTTATTGAGAAACTATAATACCCTGAGCCAGTTTCAGTCCAATTGACTACTGCTGCAGGATGATGAGTAACATTAACCGAAGCACCTTCGATGCCAAATGAGCCTGAGCTATAATAGAGGACGAATTGGTAAGTCTGATTGTAAAAGAGGTCATCTGGAAGTTCCTCACCAGCAACATCTAGTTCAGTTGGCAAAGCTCCAACAATCAGGTAGAATGATGTAGCTGCAGTACTGTGGTCTTCCTTCGTTCCTGTGATAGTGATGAAATAAGTTCCACCTATGCTGCTCGTGAATTGGATAGTATAGTTACCTGGCTCACCCGGAACTGCATTAGTTGCTTCATATTGAAGACCTCCGCTTGGGCCGCTCCAAGTCGCCACAAATACATTGGCATCTTCGATTCCGGTCCCATCAAGAAACATGTATCTGAATTTGGCTATATGTGCAGAGCCGGGGCTTATCTCCACATAGTAATTTCCTAAGGTTGTCATCAAAGTCAGAGTCATGACCTGAATGCCTATTGTGCAGTTTGCATCCATGAAGAACGGGATTGTGGCATTGATTGCAATAGTCCAACTACCTACCCCAATGTCCGAGGTATTGAAGTCAGCCTCCCACCATCCCTTCGCTAGATTGGGGCTGAAGAACACTGGTAAACCTGTCCAATTGGACACAACGGTGGCGGCCGAGCCAAGAATAGGCTCGCCTGTTTCCTGGTTATGAATGTATACAGCAGCAGTGAAGTTTTCGCCGAGGTTCCGCTGTATGCTTGGAGTATGCGCAAACATTGTCAATTGGTGATGGATCTCAAAATGCGTATGTCCGTATGCAACCGCACTTCCATTTTCCCAAAAGGCAACCACTGTCCACTCACCGTTTGAGGAATTGTAAGAACCAAAGGTATTCCCCATACTTGTGACAGTGGATCCGCTCGCATTGCTCAATAAGACGCTTGTCCAAAGCGCTTCTGAGGGCAGAAGGAAATCCAATTCCAAACTCGTGACGTGAGTAGGATTATCAAATGTGGTTCCAACGGTTATTTGGCATCTTATTCGGTCACCTGTAAGGTATACTGATTCATTTGTCCAAGAACCCCCTGATTCAAGATACTTCTGAGTCGTGATACTCTTTGCATAGTTGGGCGCTTGCATTCGGATTGTCCACCAACCAACTGAGTCAATGGCTCCAGCTGGAACCTCAAAGTAATCTGCTTCCGTTTCTATTGGGCCGGGGTCACCTCCAAATGGATCCTCAATGGTTGCATTCTCCCATGAATGAGGATGATACACAACCAACCCGAGATCTTCGGCTTCGGGATAAGAAGCGACATATGTGTACAATGTTAGATTTACACTCATATCGGAATCGACAGAATATGCCACGCCTATGCTTTGTAGGTCAGTTGTGGATAGTGACGACAGAAGCCTTGTCATTCTGCTTACTTTGGCTGAATAGGTAAATGAAACTGATGTGTTTGCAGAGAAGGAAATTGGGATTGAGGAGGAATTCCAGAACTCATAGTTGATGGAAGCAGAGCCTGAGCCTGATGTCCCATTTATGCCTACAGAACCAGTTTCCCTTGTTCTAACAGATAGATCTACGCTTTCGCACGAAGGAACCGTGGCTGCGGTTAAAGAAACATCATCAATCAATGCGGTTATCCGAAGTCCATTTGTTGAGTCACCATCCAAATCTGGGTCTAGATCGTCTATGTCGACATAGTCTCCTGCAGTTAGGACTTCCAATTCAATCCGGAGCTCAAAGGTGCTGGGCGCATCTGTCAAATTAACTGACAAAGAACCTGTGCTAAACCAAATCTGCCTTTGGGTGGTGTTCACTAGGTCTACTGACCAATTCCAAAGCACGGTTGAACTATCACGGATCTCAGCTTTCAAGCTGAAGATGTCCAAGTAATTGGTTCCGATTGGTCCGTTTTGATACAAATAATTCATGCTAAACACAAATTGTTCATTCTGATCGGTATTGTCTACATCCTGATACCAGAAAATTCGTGTGTCATTATAATGTCTGAAATCATCAGAACCCAAGATGTAGCCCTCATTCTCAACGGATACATACTTAGGTTCGTCAGAGATGTAGGATGCGCGCTGGCGCCCAAAAAAGCTAGAAGTTTCACGCCTAGCAAGCCATCCGGAAGGAGCATAAACGCCGTCTCCGCTCCAATCGTCGTTAACTCCAGGATTTCCGGAGGCGAAACTACCATTAAGTGCATGGAGCCTCCTGAGACCCATGACATTCACTTCAAGCTGTTCGGCGTTCCATCCATCTGATATGGAAAACACATCATGACTAAAAGCGTAGCCACCAACAGGCTCAAGATTGGCTCCACCAGCAGAATCCGACAAATCATTTTCAAAGGTGTAATAGTTGGACAAACCTGGAACTCCACTGGAAACACGCTTTCGATAATCAGCCCCAATCTCAGTCAAGCTTCGTTCTATTGTGAAGTAACGAAATTCATCGACATGCCCATCAACGAAAGCTGACTTTCGCTCCGAGTTCATTATACAATTTCTTGAATGCAATCCCACAACTGAAGGAGTCCAAGTGTTTGTACTGGTATCTTCAGTTGGTAATGTAGTTTCATCCCCCCAGAAGAAAGCGAGATAGTTGGATGTTTCATTCCACACTATTGCAAAGAAGTACCAATGGTCAGTCTGCCAGTCCGTCTTGGTTCCAAAAAGGGTATTATCTGAACCCCAATCCAATACAATTCTGCCACTGGACCATCTAGTTTCAAAATTCTGATCTTGCCCCCAGAA
>JBHLND010000364.1:0-3087 GCA_048937485.1 Promethearchaeota archaeon | reverse complement strand
ATCCCAGTCATCACCTTCATGGATGTGCCTGGCTTCCTCCCAGGAACTGCACAGGAGTGGGGTGGGATCATTCGACACGGCGCAAAGATACTCTATGCCTTTGCAGAGGCTACGGTTCCTAAGATTACAATCATTACAAGGAAGGGGTACGGAGGTGCATACGATGTCATGTCGTCACGGCATATAGACGCTGATTTGGTCTATGCATGGCCTGGATCAGAAATTGCTGTGATGGGACCGGATGGAGCTATCAACATTATCTTCAGGAAGGAGATTGAGAAAGCAAAAGACAAGGAGAAGAAGAGGGCTGAACTAGTCGAGGAATACAGAGAGAAGTTTGCTAATCCCTATGTAGCGGCCGGATTAGGTTATATTGACAAGGTCATATTCCCCCGTGAAACCCGGCCGTTGATTTGTAGTGGATTGGAGGTTCTCTTTAGCAAGCGGAAGAATCGCCCTGCAAAGAAGCATGGGAATATTCCATTGTGAGCCGGATCGGTTTTGGTTTCTGATATCTGAGGTAATGATATGTGCAAATCTCAAATCTGAGAGCAACTGCAAAATGAAAGGAATGAAACACAATCAGGTTTCTATTACTACCAACTCAATATGATGTAAAATGACCAAACCCTCTATGGCTTTCACCCTCTCTCTAGGCATCCGAAATCTGTATTAACATGCAGCAAAATTGAACAGATGTGTGAGAGTGGTATCGTTGTCGAAATTCAGAAGGATTGGAGGCTATAAAATTGTTCAGTTTGCAATAAGAGGATTCAAGTCTGTTTGCGATAAGATTGACTTAGCGATAAAGCCGATCACGGTTCTTGCCGGTGCTAATAGCTCCGGCAAGTCAAGCATCATGCAACCATTGCTTCTGCTTAAGCAGACCATCGAGTCGGTGTTTGATTCAGGACCCATGATGATAGATGGGCCAAATGTAAAATTCCGGAATGCATCAGAGCTTCTCTCTCGTTTCAAGACAATAGCCGATTCATTTGAAATATGGATTACCATAGCTGATTTAGATGATGAGTTCACGTCGTACAGATGGGTTTTCGAAAGAACTCCTAGGCGATACGCTGGCTTGGATATTAGGGAGTTCCAAGTCACTACGGCTGATTACAACTATACAATAACACCAGACATGAAATTGAAGCAGTTTATTGATCAAGATGCAAGATTCTCTGAATCTAAGCTGAAAGATGGTCGCCTAATTGTACAACGAAACCGTGCCTATCTGGACCATTTCATAGTCATTCCGAGGGAAGGCGCGGATGAACGAATAATGCGCTTGGCTCCATTATCCGACAGGATTCCACGAGGATTAAAATCATTAGAAGTGCATCCAGTTGATAATGTAATCCGCAACATTATTCATCTTCCAGCATTTCGAGGAAATCCACTTAGAGACTATCCAATGGCTGGAGTGAGTGCATTTTACCCCGGCACATTTGAGAACTACATTGCAGCTATCTTATTGCAATGGAGAAACACTCCTCGAGGGAGATCAAGAATTCAGGCACTTAACAAAGACCTTGAGCATTTGGAGTTGACCTCCAAAATACGCATGAGACGTCTCTCTGATACAAGAACGCAAATAGAAGTACAACGCAAAAAAGCTAGGAGCTATGCTAGCATCGCAGATGTTGGTTTTGGGGTCTCTCAGATTCTTCCTGTACTTGTTGCACTACATACTGCAATATCTGGGCAACTTGTGTATGTGGAGCAACCTGAATTGCATTTACACCCTCGTGCTCAGTGGCGACTCGCAAAAGTCATTGCTGAAGCATCAAATCGAGGGGTTAGAGTTGTGGTTGAAACACATAGTAGTTTACTCCTCCTGGGAATTCAGACTCTGATTGCAGAAGGTAGCTTTTCTCCAGAATCAGTAGTACTTCATTGGTTTACTCTTGATGAGAATGGAATGACGGCTGTTGACAGTGTATCCCCCGCCATAGATGGTTCGATTGGAGACTGGCCTGAGGATTTCAGTGATATTGAGTTGCTGGCTCACAAAATGTATCTTGACGCCAGCGAGAAGAGGGTGTTTTCAAAGGATGAAGATAGATCGTCGTAGGCTTGTAGTTGATGCTTGTATCGCTAGATCTGCAGGAGGTTGGGGTGCAATTGCTGAAGTATCACAGGAGTGCAGGAATTTTCTCTTTGCTATGTTCAGTAATGGACTTCGCTTAGTTATGACTCGACCAATCAAAGCGGAATGGGACGTACACAAGTCAAAATGGTGTAGTCGATGGCGCGGTAATATGGGACGAAGAGGTTTAGTATGCTTCATTCAGAATTCGGAGAATCCTACTCTGTGGGACAAGATTAAGAGGAGTAAACAGAACCCCCGCAACATAAGTGCGATGGAAAAGGATTTCAGATATATAGAGGCCGCTGTAGCCACAGACAATTCAGTTGTTTCAACAGACAAGGAAGCAAGAAGCGCATTTAGTAAAACCGCCAAAAAGGTGAATGATTTGAAGAATATAGTCTGGGTAGATCCTTGTCTGAAATCCGATAAAGTATACCAATGGATTTCGCAGAATGCGCCTGAGGATGACTGGCGAAAGCTGGGAAAATAGGCAATCCTATTGAATCTCTACTGCAATATCTTCAGAATGAACACCTGGGCCAGTGGCGTTGTCCCGCAGATTTCTGCTATCATGGGTCCTTGTGCTGGCGGCGCTGTCTACAGCCCAGCAGTTACTGACTTCACTCTGATGGTCAAGGGCACTTCGCACATGTTCATCACAGGGCCTGAGGTCATTAAGACAGTTACTGGTGAGGAGGTGACCTTTGAGGAACTTGGAGGCGCGATGACCCACAACTCTGTAAGCGGTGTGGCTCACTTTGCGAGTGAGGACGAAGATGACTGCTTCAACCAGATTCGCAGGCTGTTGAGTTTCATTCCTGGGAACAATCTGGAGGACCCGCCAAGAATTGACACAGGACATTCACCTGATGATGTGGATGAGTCCATTGATGAGCTGATACCAGAGGATCCCAACAAGCCTTATGATATGCGAGATGTCGTGATGAAACTCGCTGATAATGGCGAGTTCTTCGAGGTGCATGAGCATTGGG
>JBHLND010000363.1:0-3088 GCA_048937485.1 Promethearchaeota archaeon | reverse complement strand
GCTTCTGGGTTACGGTGAGCGGCAAGCATTAAACATGGTTCTCGAGTCGATTGATGGTGAATTTCTAATTCGAGCAGAGGGCAAACTACCCAGTCCTCCTGACGTCTCAGAAACCTAGACTTCTTTTGCGTTCAACTCATATAGACCATAGCTTCATTCCTCCGCAAACGAGCTGAAACCTGCTATGAGCGATCTTGTCATCACCTATACAAGCCATCACGGCCGCCAAGAAGAACGCAAGTTCAGGTCAAATGATAAGAAGATTGATCTCTTCATGAGAGCCGCAACTTCAGTCGACATCTCCCCCTTAGCAGAGTGTACTGCGCTGGAGGTTTTAGAACTCTCCCACAACCAACTTGCAGCAATTGACCTATCATCCCTTGAAAACATCAGTACACTGCGTAGGATTCTACTTAGAGACAATCATCTCACTGAGTTGAATCTGTGGCCACTTGCTGAATCCTCCCTGCTGGAGTGTCTTGACATTTCTGGAAACCGGCTTCGGAATTTGGATATCACTCCAGTTGCGCACTGCTCACTAGTGGAGCTTGATGCATCTGTAGTTGTCGAAGCGGATCCTATTCTGAAATATGTTCTAACGGAATCCCGAATAAGGAAACAGTTTCAATCATTCCGCACAGATTATACGCTCGAGTCATCGTGGACAGCAACGCCAATCGTGATTTTCAAGAGCTATGCGCAGCTTTCTGAGGAAATGGGGTGGCATGATACTTTCACTCGCATTGAAAAATCACTCAATATTCTTTCGCCGCAAGACTGGTTCGCCCTACAGAGGGGCTTACTTGAAGGAATGGGAGTGCCTGAGCTCGGGGGTTATGATGGAGACCCTGGCATGCTGATTGAATCAATGCGATATCATAGCGATTTCACGGGCGCTCGTGATGCCTTGTATGATTGTGCTGTCGAGCAGCTACTTGATCAGGTTGAGCGTAATGGACCCACTTTATTCCTTGACACGGAGAAGATGAAAGGCACTCGCGCATCGAAGCTCATCCCGGCAATTGCTGAACTCAGACTTCAGGAACTTGAAGATGTAGTGATTCCAACAATTGAGGGAACTGCTCTACTGCATTCCCTCTGGTTAACATCTTACGGATATGAGCTACTCACTGCAATGGGCTATGGTTTGACGATAAGATGCGAAGAGCTTGATCCTCTCATTGCAAATCTCGAGGGTGAAGCCTTGAATGTGAAGCTGCAGCGAGTTGATGATCCACCGGAGATTAATTGTGGACGATTCTCAGAAAGTTTCTGCAATCATGTATTCGCAGTCGCTGAACGTAGCGAAAGAAAAGAATACTCAGAGAGGTTCTCGCGCTACCGTTAATGAATAAAAGAAAGTTGTGCTCATGCAGCTGAAAGCATGAGCACTCTTTCATATGAGGACAGGTCCTCATGCTGCTCATCGTGCAAGTGATCACCTGGAGCGAGTCAGATAGGCATAGGCCAGCGCCTCAGTGAAGAGGGTTTCACGCCTATACAATTTCCAGTTGCTCATTGCTCTCGAATTTCGATTGTTGCTTGATAGTGCCATTGTTCTTCAGGAATAATATAGTGTGGTCAGTGGATATGCTAATAGTGGGAACTTGTGACCATAACTTGGTCACAACGTGACCATATGACCGCGTTTCCTAGTTCGACACACTAATCAATGTTCTAGGATGCGTCTTTCTCCGCGGTGATCCTGGGATTTGTCTGCGCGGAAGCATGAATTTGATGAGCCAATTGTCCGAGTCGACCTTGGTAGGATAAGATTCCCAAACATATGTCCTGTATGCGGACGAGATGCGACTACCACAAATCAGCTCAACATTGTACCTCGGCGAAGTCAACATGTTTCACTTTACGGACGGTCTCCCTCCAATTGGCGCAGACTTGGGGTCACCATGCCTGACATCAAGACATTCCGAATACACGTTTGCGAGGACCACGATGCTTCAGATAATGCCATCCCTCGCTTTCGTGCTGCTTCTTCATTTTATTTCATGATTTCTCTTGCTCTAACTATTTTTGCAGTGATTTTCATCGGCGGTGGATTATGGTTGGGTCGGGGATTTCCATCTTGGACTGGCTTTCTTTTTCTTTTCGTGGCCGCTACCTTTGTGTTGATGCTTGCAGCATTTCGCCCTGAGGCTCTTGAAGCCGCTGTGAAGATTGTTGGTTTTGATGCAAATGTCAGTCATGTTTGGTTTCAGTTCAGAAGCGTTGCCTATCGGGACCTCTTCTTGAAGGAAAACGCTGCATGTGCTGAGCTTGTGAAGTGGGTCCGAAAGGTCTAGCCTTTTCCTATGAACTACGACGTCTCTTAGTGTCGTAGTACGAAACAACCTTTTTCAGAGCTGTAACAGACTCTGCGATATTTCGGAACACTGGAAGTCCACTGTTTGTAAACAGATTCCATGCCATCGTTCGGGGTTCTGGATACGCAACCTCTGGAATCGCAACAAGAACTGGTTTCTTCTGTGTCTTGACAACATGCCGGCCTGCATCAGCCATAGTATTCCAGAAGAGATGCAGGTCATCCTGCATGTTCATAATCGAGGCGACTTGATGTACGTAATGGACATCTGCCTCCAAAAGAATAGAGTCGAAGTTCGGGTCTTCTCCCACAATCTTGATTATGTCTCCCAGGCCGTTGAAATTATAATAATCAGCCGCTAGGTCTATCGGATTGCTAAGAGATGTGCCAACATCTTCGATAAGTGGATCCAGCCGAGCTATGGTTTCGGGAGAGGTCCTTGGAATCTCAAGACCATTTTCAATTGCGAGGTCAGTGTAGATAACGCTTGTTCCTCCGCTAATTGCGATAATGCCAGTCCTCTTTGATCGTGGTTCTGGGCTCAAAGAGAACACACTCAACGTGGATATCATCTCTTCTAATGTTGTGACTGTCTGCACATTGGCTTGCTTGAAAGCTGCATCCCATATGTTACGACTTCCAGCAAGCGCACCAGTATGTGAAGCAACTGCTCTGGACCCCTCTTCTGAGCGGCCTCCCTTCAAGACTACAACTGGCTTCTTCTCCGCCAGGGTCTTTAGCGATTCAAGAAGTCCTTTACCGTACTCT
>JBHLND010000362.1:0-3092 GCA_048937485.1 Promethearchaeota archaeon | reverse complement strand
ATTGATTTGGCCAAGTATGTGGGTCGAGTGATAGACCTTGAAAAGGCAAATCTGGCATTCGAAACAGATTCACCATCAACATCTGCAGAGTTGATGGCTTATGTGCACTTACACTATGATGATATCATCTCCAAGCTTGATTCGATGTTTCTCGGACGAGGAACGATACTCAACTTTGCAGGGCCAATGCAACTCAAGATTCATTTGGCGAATAGTCAGCCAATTCTCAACCAAGGACAGATCGGGGTGCTTTCTCAAAACAGAATCAATCTAAATCCAGCACAAATGCATAGAGCTGCGAATGTTTTGCTCTGTATTTCCACAGACAGTAGCATGCAAGAGAAGGACATTGAATTGCGAGCCATGGAGAGCATCAGGCGCGGCTTTATGGACATCAAGGAGGATATTGGAGAGCTTCAAACCTTTCTAAATGCGGTTCCTGATAATCCAACAAGATCACAAATCATTGCACTGGCGGCACTTATGGTTTTGAACAGCCTTTCCAGTAATAGGACTGATGGACGATTTGCCCTAGTCACCTTTTCCGACCAAGCTCGCAAGTTCTCTGTGCAGAAGAACGAGAGGGTTCTAAATTTCGTGGAATTTGCCAGTGATTTCTCATCAAAGGAAGTTATGGCTTCGCTGGTGTATTCCATTCTAGACACAGTAGATGATACTGGTGGCAAATTAAAGGCTGCTTCCGCATACAGATCAATTGCAGAATTACTGGAGGAATTTGGTCGTGATAGACCAACTCTTGTCATACTCCTGACAAGTACCATTGTTGACGAGTCTGACGAGTCTGAGCCATTCATCAGAGCAATAGCACAGATGAGCGGGTACCAGCTAGACGTCTTTAGCTTTGATAGGAATGTGAATATTGAGAAAGCAAAGACCGCTCTTCGAGGACTTAATGCGCGCATACTACCCGTTAGAAGTTTCTCCGGGCACATCTTTGACGGGTATATTTTGGATGCCTTCAGCCACTTGTTGGAAGGAGCCTCGGATGTTACTACTGAGCACGATCTCGAAGGTTCTCAATGATTGTGACTCGTGCAATAAGATCATCGGTTTCGCTCTCAACGTCGTCCAGCGAAATACGAATTTCCTCGAGAAGCAAACGAAGCTTCTTCAAGTCAGAAGTGCGGCAGCTGATAGAAGATGATGGAGGAGTTTCAGCAATCTCGTCGTAATCCATCACCAGACGTTCTAATAATAGTTCCATCCTTGACAAACGCTGACTAATTGACTCCAGTGCTGCAATTGACTCCTCAATAACCAGGGCTCGGTTGAGGATTATTTCTATGGCTGCCATGAAGAATCACTCCGATAGATCGGTTCCCAACTTAATTATCCGCTCATCCAGATTCTCAAGCTTGGATGCCAGAACCTCCATTCGCTTGAGCAAATCCTCGAGTCTGCTTTGTAGCAGGCCAATAGATGCCTGATCTTGAATATCTTGAGCATTTGCCTGCTCAATGGCCCTTTCCAATTCGCTCAATCGACTTACAGCTACGCGTAATGATTCAGACCTTCTTTCTATCTGCTCCAATCTCTTTAGCAATTGGGAAACAGAGATGTCGTTAAGATGTTGTTCCAGTGATCTGATTTTCTTTTCAAGTGCATGCAGAGCATTATCTGTGGAAGAATCCTTTGCATCGGGGATTCCTCTTTCTGTTTCTGAGGATTCCTGCACATCTTGAATTACAAGTGGGTCAATTCGTTCATCTGGAGCTGCCCAAAGAGGAAGTAAGTATTTCCAAGCTAGTTCTCCAATTGTGTCCTTCTTGACGAGAGCAAAAGTTGCGATTCCTCTTGGTGAATCCAAAAGCACCATTTCAATCCAATTACTCTTCATCAGTATTGAGGCAAAGATGACGGCTTCTGCAGGCTTCGCAAGGCGCAAGTCCGAAAGAGACTTGCTAAACAATAATGCGAAAGCAGGAGTTTCTTTGAGTTTCCCAAATCGATAGAGAAGAAAGTCAGTATCACTCTCTGTCGCGCCTAACGACTCCTTTATCCATTCTGTTTCATCCATTGATACTTTGGGAATCCGCAGCACCAGTGCTTCATGGATTTTTCCATCTGACGAGTCCTCCTTAAGCTGTTCGACATAATCGATGTTTGGTTCTCCTAGGCCTACGAGAGGAGGAGTTCCAAGTTCGTATCTGATGGCAAGTTGAACGATTTCGTGAGGAGTCTGGGTCTTTGTCCACAGAGATATTGCGCGCTTCTTGCTCATTGCGTCAGAAGCATCGCTAAGGATAACACAAAACTTCTCCTTGGTCAAACCACGAACTCCGCTAATTGCCAAGCCAAAAGCTCTAGGAGCATCCATCCCTCTATCGCACATAAGTCGGATGAGCTGTTCAGTTGGAAGAACATACTTTGCTTGGTTAGTCTTCGTTGAAATTGAGCTCTTCATCCCCTTGTACGCCAGACCCTGCTCAACCCAGCCTTTCTTTAGCCCCTCTTTTGGAAGAAACGAGCATAGAAATCCTGCAATTCCTCCGCTTCCATAAAGCGCCTGTAACTCAGTGGGCAGGTCCTTACTCAATCCACTCGCCTCCAGATACATGCATCCTGCCAAGCAACAGAATCCCCTCAGAAAAGACGTGTTGGATACATCTTTGTTAGCAGCGATTTCGACCCATAAAACACCTGTATTCTTACAGTTGCTTTTCCTTTTTGCTCGGACATCGGTACAAGCTTAAGTTCAAGTCGATGGTCTGAATTTGGCCCTATTTCATGTCGCTCATTAGTAACCTCAGAAACACCTTCATTTGTCACAAGAGTTGCAATCACTCTAATAGAGAGCACTGAGGAGCTCGGGTTCTTCACTCTGAGCCAGTACTTGAAAGCTTTTCCAGCTACAATTGCATCGGGAATTTCACCAGGAATAACATTGACGCCAAGACGGGACGCCTCCAATGGTCGACCTCTTGGCCATCTGGCTATTTTACCTAGTTCAAGTAGCCGCGAGAGGCTTGTCTTTGTTTCTCGAAGTTCCAGTCCCAACTTCTCAGCAGCCTCACCGATGTCGAAAGTCCCATCGTTTGCCTCATAGTAGCCCAGGACTCGTCTGTCAGCTT
>JBHLND010000361.1:0-3102 GCA_048937485.1 Promethearchaeota archaeon | reverse complement strand
TCCAGCAATCATCCCCAGAAGTATTGAAAATCTCAGTCCTGTGGGAATATTCTGTACAGATTGCACTATGAAATATGAGAGAATCATCATTATTCCAGAGGTTATAATGCCCGCCACAATAATGGTTGAGAAAAGCAATTCAAATTCGACCCAGACATCCAAGTAGCTATTTTGAAATTGATGTAGTTGAGGATGGTACTCAAAAAGACCTGATATTCCAAATACTAATTCCAGTGCTATCGTGATAAGAAGCAACACGGATCCAGCTATAACTGCTATTCCCTTTGTTCTTTGTGAAATCCTCATACAACCACGACTCTGGTCTTGCTCAGGTGTATCTGGAGTTATATCCTTGCCTGAATCAGCACAGGCTTTGCTTGCTAAGCAATGTCATACATCGCAGTCTGGCGTGCAAGTTTGTCTATTCCTCACCGACGATTCGCCTAGGTCGGACCGTAGCAAATGACTTCGGCTATTCTGGATAAAGGAACGAGAACGCACACCGTTTCGATTCCATGCTTGGATTTTTCATCAGGGGTTGCCAACCTCTGAATCTCGAGGTATTCCTTGCTGACATGTTTTACAGTGCCATCAACGACCTGTAGGTAAAACTCCTGAATGGGCACATCAACAACTACTCTAATGAAGATACCAGTACGCATAAGGTCTTGAAAGCGGTTCATCATCGCCAATCCACCTCACATATTGTGCACAAAATCTTGGCATCTATAAGAAGAAAAATGATTCCATTCATACCATCCTTTTCTTCCAGGAATTGACTGAATGGGAGTTCCGGTTCACTCGCGGAAAAAAACTCTCTTCCTGCATGCTAGTGGTCCGGCATGCTCAATCTCCATACCAACGTTCTCGTTCAGAATAGTACTTAGCATCCCGCATAGATAGCCATTGGTGAGATAGCAAAGTGGACCTTCCTGCTTAAGATCTTTCTCCGTCACGGCAGCTCGAACTGGACAATCTCGAACCATGACTCTGAATGACGGCTGGTCAAACTCGTCGATGAAGAAATGCCCCTCTTCTCCGCTGTTGTGTAGCTCGACCTTCCATACTCCATGATAGGCTTCATTGACACTCTCTACAGCCTTATGGATTGTATCAGTTTTAGGTAAGTCCTTGGCAATACGTCTACCTTCCTCTACGCCGGTGTTGAAAATTATGCCATTGGCTCCTCTCCCCAGAAGGTCTTGCAGGCCATTGTTAATAGTTGCTAACAAGGAAAGAAGTGTGTCTTTCTTGTTGGATTCATTGTCAGATGGAGTCGCCATTTCCCAACTAGCGTGTAAATCGCAGATATAACAAATTCGTGGATGTAGGTTTGTGGTCCTCCTTACCTTTAGCATAGTTCTATCAATTTCCCTTCGGCAAAGATGATAAGGCACCTGAACCTCTCATTGAGAGCCAGAGGTAGAGAAGGAGAAAGAGCATTGGACATTACACTCAACATAGGTGGCGAGGCAGGACAAGGAATCGATACCATTGGTGACTTGCTCACCCAGGTCTTTGTCAAAGCTGGATTCTACACATTCACGAACAAAGACTTCATGTCGCGGATTCGAGGTGGATATAATTTCAGTCAGACAAGAGTTTCAGACAGACCTATTCACGCACCTGCTGCAGAGATAGATGCCATCGTTGCATTGTCAAAGGAAGCGGTTACTGGTCCCAGGGATCAGCTAGTTAGTGGAGGCGTCATTATATTCGAAGACACTCTAGAAGTTGAGGACCTCGAAACTTGCCAGTTTCCAGCTCCATTGCAGGAAACTGCTCGTGATGTTGGAGGCAGCATCAGAATGACAAATGCTGCAGCTTTGGGTGCTGTCTTATCGATATTGAAGTATCCTTTTGAATTGGCAGAAGAGGCACTTTCTGCAATCTTCCAGAAGAAAGGAGCGCAAGTCGTATCTGGCAACGTAGGCGTAGCGCGTGCAATGTATGACTACACGATGGACAACTGGACCGGGCCGTGTGCACACAACCTCTCAACCGTGAAGAAGGGTCCATCCAAGGATCGACTCCTAGTAACCGGAAATCAGGCGGTTGCAATGGGGGCAATTGCATCCAATCTCAAATGGATCTCAGCCTATCCAATGAGTCCATCAACGGCTTGCTTCCAGGAGATTGTGTCAAATGCTAGGCATTTGAAGATTGGAACTCTTCAAACTGAAGATGAGATATCTGCGTTGAATATGGCAATAGGCGCATCCTATGCTGGTGCCCGAACCATGGTCACTACTTCTGGGGGTGGATTTGCTCTCATGGTAGAGGCATTAGGCTTTGCAGCTATGACGGAAACCCCTATTGTGATTTATAATGCTCAAAGACCTGGCCCTAGTACCGGTCTGCCAACACGTACTGAACAGGCAGACCTTCTCTTTATGCTCCACTCAAGCCAAGGCGAGTTTCCAAGAATCATGTTTGCGCCAAAAGATCCAATCGAGGCATTTGATGTCACTGTGCGAGCCTTCAATCTGGCTGACAAATATCAGGTACCTGCAATGATTCTTGGTGACCAATACTTCGCAGATTCAGTCATGAACATTCCACGAATTGACGTATCTACGGTGAAAATCGATAGAGGCAAACTATCCCCTAAGGGATCTGATGCATCCTACAAACGCTTCGCGTTGACCGATGATGGGGTATCACCTCGTGCATTTCCAGGAGACGAAGGTAAGGTTGTTGTAGCCTCCGGCAACGTTCATCTTGAAGATGGTCATATCACCGAGGACCCTGAAGTTAGAAATGCAATGGTGGAGAAATCCTTCAAAAAGATACCCGGAATCCTCAAGGACCTAAAACCGCCAGAGGTTTATGGTGGACGTGGCGCAGATATCACTCTGCTAACATGGGGTTCAACATGGGGCGCAGCGTATGAAGCCACAGCCATGCTATCTGACAAAGGTGTTTCAGTTAATCAACTTCATTTCTGTGACATTTATCCCCTCAGAACACAGGTTCTTGAAGAGGTGTTCAATGATGCTAAGAAAGTAGTTGCTGTGGAGCAAAATGCCACTTCTCAGTTTGCCAGACTAGTTCGAATGGAAACCGGTCTAACAGTGGACTTCCATATCAACAAGTATGATG
>JBHLND010000360.1:0-3121 GCA_048937485.1 Promethearchaeota archaeon | reverse complement strand
AGTAGAACAGATTGATCTCAAGCGGGGCATTTGTGAGCTCAGATAGCTGGACCAGCTCTTCAGGAACCAATGAACATGCATTTCCATTTACACTAATTACAGGATGCCTTGCGGTAAGCATTGCGGCCACAGCAGCTCTGCATGCATCGTGGGCATGCTGGTTTGTTTGCTCACCAATGAGATAGTCAAAAGCCTCGCCGCGTCCATGTGCCAGTAAGCCAGCCGTTGCAACAATGTGCCTCTGATGGCCGTCGATAATCTTGTGGCGAATATCAAGCGAAACCTTTCTCGGGTGATCATCTGG
Source organism: Promethearchaeota archaeon (assembly GCA_048937485.1). Taxonomy (GTDB): domain Archaea; phylum Asgardarchaeota; class Thorarchaeia; order Thorarchaeales; family Thorarchaeaceae; genus SMTZ1-83. Next base: position 2,817 of record JBHLND010000360.1, on the reverse strand, counting down.
AACCTCAATGGGAGTCATTTAGACCAACCTCCCTCCATCAGCTGATACTGACGTGGCTATCACCTGATTCGCATCCCAGATATCTGACAGAATCTCAACCACAGAGCCTACTTCTGACTCATTACAGAAAGAAAAAACGGAGTCGCCAAGCATCACCATGCTTGAGTTTTGAAAACCGGCGGAATGCAATCTATCGAGAGCGGAGTCAACCCCTGCAGTCATTAGTCCGGTCTGATTGGAGAACTTCTTTGCTGAACTCACGAACTTGTCAAAAGTGGGATTCCTAAGGAAGTCCTTCATGATTTCGTCACCCACATCATTGATCCGTTCTCTCTTTGTGGGATTTGTCAGAACCTCCTTTGTTTCAAGACCTGGGCGGCCGGCCAGAACAACGCATTGTGTTTCGTCGTATGGAATCTGGAGAATTTCACCTATGCCAGGAGCTCCTGGTTTGATTCGAGTTTCAACACCACCGCTACACTGCGCGATCACATCACCAAGGCCAGAGTGATTGACCACCTCAGCAACGTGAGCATGTACACCTGCAGATTGGACACTCGTATCAATTCCGAGTAGCCAAGATAAGGCCAAGGCGGTTCCAAGAGCGCCTGCTCCGGAGGCACCAAAGCCCACTCCAATTGGAAGAGAGGAGTCATGATTAACCTCCACTCTGTAGGGCCTTGAGTCCGAGTCTAGCAATCTGTTTATCACCGCCATTGTTACTGGGCCATCAATTTCTCGACCATTATACTCCACCTTCACTTGAAAGGAAGAGCTTTTGGTTAGACTCACAGAGGTGACTGTACCCACTTTAACCGAAAAACCAGCGCCCATAGAACCACGACGGAGAAGATTCTCATGTTCGTCAAAGATTCTAAAGATGCCAGTTACATGCCCTGGCACGAATGCACGGGCAGTTCTCAATGGGGTGTTTCCTTGTGAGTTCAACTTGTCCGTCGAGAGGGTTCTGAGCAGACGCAGGTATAAAGTAATCTAATGCAACATATAATCAAATATATTCTGTATATACATTATATACATCAAGTTCGACACAAGCTGAGAAGGGCATCATTCCTTGCCAATCGGAATTAAGCTTGTGTACTGCTTTAGACGAGGGTCTTTCGAAGGCGGAGCCGGATAACCCCAACGTGCGTCAATATCCCTTCCGCTTAGATCATAGACCTTGAAGCTGCCAGAGGACCACGTTAGAGGACTGAATCCAAGAAGAAGTGTCTGAGTGCGCCAGCTCGTGACCACCATGTGTCGATTCATCCCAGCTGTGGGAACAACAAGAAAAACATTAGAAAGCTCCATCAGAAGTGAGGTGCTGATTCGGTAGAAAAAGCTATAGGTCTTACGATGCTCCTCAGTACCTTGTTCACGCAGGTCATTCAAGTACCTAGTTATGGTTTCATCATGAACTGCAGGATCCATAACATCAGAGAGTTCCTCTACATCAACAACAACGGCAGTCTCGAAGTAATAGGCAAGAGGGAACTCTGTGATATGAAAGAGAATAAATTTGTTCCTTGTGATAGTCTGATACAGGTGCTGGAAGATTGATTGCTTTGAGTAGAGCATGCTTGGATCCAACATGGCGGGCTCAAAATTCTCTGCTGCGTCAGACACAACCAGCCTGAACATGTCATCTAGCATATCACCGTCGTATCCTATTCTTACCATATGGTAGGGGAGGTCTCTTGACCCCTCTTCCATTCGCCCAGTGCTAACAAGAAGCTCGTTGAAGTCACGCTGAAAGGTATCCACTTCATTATCATTGTCAAGAACGAAAAGTGATTGAGAAGGAGTTCCAAAAGAAGAAATGACTCGATCATAGGTCTGAAACCGGGCTCTCTTCTCAGGATCGAACTGACTGAATATGTCATTAGGATTTTGAGAAGAGTCTGTCAAGCTTTATGCACCTACTCATATGTTGTAAAGGTTGAATCATTTTCCTCTGTTCATGGTCTTTGGGCAAACCTATCGGTTTTGGCGGGCTCGATGCAGGGGACACCCACGCAGGGCACCCTAATTGGCACACACGCTCAACCAACTTGACTCATATATTCTTTACCCACCTAAATACAAGTTATGTCGAATTAAGAAATTAGGCCAAATGATTTGCATATGGGTTCGTTCACTTTATCAGTATATAATTAATGGAAAATCTTGGTGAAGCCAATGAAACATACATCAAAGCTCATCATCGGAAGCTATAGCAATGCATTGGAGGGGCGGAAAATCGCGCTTTGCATCACAGGAAGTGTGGCTGCAGTTGAGTGCGTTTCAATAGCGAGACTCCTGATGCGCCACGGAGCTGAGGTGTATAGTATGATGAGTCCTATGGCTCAAAAGATAATTCATCCATATCTTATGGAGTGGGCCACTGGCAATCCCTGTATCACAGAGCTTACCGGACAAATCGAGCACATCACTTTTGCCGGAAAGCATGATGACCGTGTAGATCTTGTCTTGATAGCTCCCTCAACTGCTAATACTGTTGGAAAGATTGCCAACGGAATAGATGATACTCCCGTAACCACAACGGCATCATCAGCTATTGGAGCCCGGATTCCGGTCCTAATTGTGCCAGCCATGCACGAGTCCATGTACGAACATCCGGCAGTCATCGAGAATATCCGCAAACTCAGGTCAATTGGCGTCCATGTCATGTCACCAAGACGAGAGGAGGCTAAGGCAAAGATTCCTTCTCCCGATGCGATAGTAGAATATGTAATGGGACTTCTTGGTCCTCAGGATTTTGTTGGAAAGGAAATACTGGTAACGGCAGGCCCAACCATTGGATGGATTGATAGA
>JBHLND010000359.1:2482-3131 GCA_048937485.1 Promethearchaeota archaeon | reverse complement strand
ATTTACTGGAATGCAGTATTCGTCAGATGCTTATGTGCTTCAGTTTCCATGTGCTGGGATGGTTTCCCCAATAGAGCTATTGAAGGGGCTCGCTGTAGGTGCGGATCAGGTCATAATAGCACATTGTCCTCCCGGAGGATGCCATCACCAAAGTGGTGATCATCTCTCAGAACTTGTAATTCAGCTAACAAGAGATCTGCTTCAAGAAATTGGGCAGGACCCTGACAGGGTTAGAGCTACTTACATGATTGCTGCTTTACCAAACAAGATGCAACAGGTGGTGGGTGGTCCTGAGTAAGCGTGAGGATTTCATAAAGAAACTGCGAAGCATCGCAGTCAAGACCCCCACAGGAATTATAGAAGTGCCACAAAAGGTCGAGGGCTTTGGTACAATTGCCTATAAACCATCGACCTGTAGCGCATGCAAGAAATGCATCGAAGTTTGCGAAGTAGATGCGCTAGACATTGAAATGACATTGAACCTTCCAGAGTATCTTCAGACACAAATTCCTGAAGATGGCTTCAGGTCGAAAAACAGGCAGTCACTTATTTCACTTCTTCACGAACTCAAACAGAACGGCAATGTACAGGCCATCTCAATCCCCACGGGATTGCCCGGCTATGGCTCGATTACTTGGCAAATTGATAG
>JBHLND010000359.1:0-2472 GCA_048937485.1 Promethearchaeota archaeon | reverse complement strand
CAAGTGCGTGGAAATTTGTCCTGAAGATTGTTTGAGCTTGGAAAAGGTATACAATCTACCTGCTGTTATTGGTGACATAGAGCCTCTGGCACCAGTTTCCATACCTGATTGGAAGCCATTTGTCATCTGTTTTGTGTGTTGGGAGTGTTCGCATGCAGCTGCCGATTTGGCTGGTCTTATGCACCTACATTATCCAACCAACATACGCACAATCAGGGTTCCATGCAGTGGTGCAGTTGAACCATTGCACATTATGACTGCACTGGAGACTGGTGCTGATGGGGTTCTAGTCACTGGCTGTCTTCTATCAGAATGTCATTATGGCGGTGATGATGAGCTAGCGGGCAACTTCATGCAGTATGACTTTGTTGAATTCTGGAAGCGGATCTTCGAACAAATCGGACTTGGCGGCCGGCTTCATATTGACTTTGCATCTGCTGCCATGGGCATAAAATTCGCAAACATCGTAACAGAGTTTGTTGACGAAATTAGGAGGCTTGGACCTAGTCCTTTGAGAGTCAAGGAGGCTGGTAAATAATGCCGAAGAAGAAAGAACATAGGATTGGCGTTTTCATCTGTAGCTGTGGAACTAACATTGGAGGAGTCATCAATGTGAGAAAACTGGCCCGTGAATTCAAGGACTACCCCGGCGTTGTACATTCTACATCTAATATGTTCACTTGCTCCAAAGATGGACAAGATACAATCGCCAAAGCGATAAAGGAGCATAGACTGACTGGGGTTGTAATTGGAGCCTGCACGCCCAAGTTGCATGAGCAGCTCTTCAGAGAGATTCTGGAGGAGAATGACCTCAATCCCTTCAAACTTGCTCAAGCCAATCTTCGAGAGCATGATACTTGGGTCCATGGCGATAAGCCTGAGGAAGCATATGAAGTTGCATACGACCTTGTTTCAGCCGCAATTGAACGAGCCAAGACCCTTGAGGATATTGGATTCGAGGAATATCCCGTGGAAAGAAGTGTCTTGGTCATTGGTGGGGGAATTGCAGGAATCCAAAGCGCCCTAGATTTGGCAGATAAGGGAATCAAGGTATATCTTGTTGAGCGCTACACGTCCATAGGCGGATATATGGCCAGGTTGGAGAAGACATTCCCTACCCTTGATTGTTCTATGTGCATTCTCTCACCAAAACTATCTGCAGTTCAGCGGCACAAGAACATCGAGCTTCTTTCGTATTCGGAAGTCGTACATATTGAACGCGACTATGGCAACTTCAAGGTGCAAATTCTCAAGAAACCAAGATACGTGTCTGTAGAAGATTGCATCAATTGCGGAGCTTGCGAAAGGAACTGCCCTGCAACTGGATATGATGAATGGAATCTTGGTTTAAAGGAGCGGAAAGCAATTTACATTCCATTTCCGCAAGCAGTACCCGGAGTCTACTTCCTGGACAAAGAGTCTTGCCTTCATTGGACTGAGGGTTGTACAATATGCTCAGAGAAATGTCCTAAGGAAGCCATATCATACGATGTTGAGGAGGCAGAGATTGATCTAACAGTTGGCGCAATTGTAGCTGCAACTGGTTTTCAAGAGATAAGTATGGAGGAAGTGCCCGAATACGGGGCGGGCAGGTTCAAGCAAGTAGTTACAGCGGGTCAGTATGGTAGGATTCTGAGTCTTGTCGGACCAACAGGAGGCGAGATACTTATTCCTTCAGAGTTTGAGAGGCCCCCAAAGCGTGTAGCCTACATCAACTGTGCGGGTTCTAGGGATCAGAACTGCAGGTCATGGTGCTGCAATTTTGGCTGCATGTATACTCTAAGGCATGCTGAAATGACCGAGAGGATTCTTGGTGATGAAGTGGAGCAATGGATAATATATCATGAGCTGCGGGCTGGAGGAAAAGAATACGAGCAATTCTATGGACGTGTGAGAGAACACGGTATCCGGTTCATCCGGGGCTTTCCAGGCAATTTCGTTGAGGAGAAAGATGGCTCGATCAGTTTCAATATCTTCGACCAAGGTTCTGGGCAATTGCTGCAACTGAACTTTGACCTTGTTGTGCTTACTATGGCAATAGATCCTTCACATGGGACTGCTCAACTCGCCCATATGCTGGGTGTAGATAGGAGCGAAGGTGGATACATGAAAGAACTACATCCGAAGCTCGAACCAGTTAATACCAAGGCCAGAGGAGTGTTCATTGCTGGCTGTTGCCAGAGTCCAAAAGATATTCCCGCGAGCGTTTCAGATGCAAAAGCTGCGGCTAGTGCTGCAGCAACCCATGTGCTTAGAGGCATGGTGCGAGTTCAACTAGACAAGGCAGAAGTGAACGCGGACTTATGCATAGGGTGTGGCCTCTGTGAGAAAGTCTGTCCCTATAGTGCCATTACAATGAAAGCAGGTGAGGACGACAAGCCTCTAGCAGATGTGAACACGCTTCTATGCGGTCATTGACTTGAATGCCCACAATCGGGTCCATTTATCTCCCGTGGACGTTCCCGTCTGACC
>JBHLND010000358.1:0-3148 GCA_048937485.1 Promethearchaeota archaeon | reverse complement strand
CCGTTGGTAACATTAGTCAGGTAGATTGCTGCCGCCGCATATGTTAGATTGCAATCTAGAATCCTGAAGTGGTATCTTGTGTTCTGTATGAGGATGAGGGTTTCATCATCCTCGATTTCATACCCTTGAATCAGGAAGGGGTCTTCAGGTGAACCATCACCATCCCATTCCTCAGCTGCGGCCATATCACTGAAAGCATCATCACCGGAAATGACGATACTTCCATGAGGAACATAAGACAAAGCACTAGTTGGCTCTGTCTGATGAACCAATTCGTTGCTGGTCATCGGGTTCGCAAATTGAACCAATGGCGATACCAGTAGTACTGAAATTATCATAAGAAATAGAGTAAGCCTTGCGTGCTTCAAATTTCCCGCCTCAGCGAATTTTGGTGTACAAACGAGAACACCCTTGACTGAAATACTTTCTCGTTAATTGGGGATTATTCTTCATTGATGCCCATGCTATCCCGCCCGTAATTCACCTGAAGGTTTTGGCCATTGATGTACATGCTGCGGTGGTAGTGGTCACGATGATTGCGATTAAATTCAAACTGAGGAGATAATCGTCTATTTCGGAACTATTTTCCTTGAGAACTCATGAGATGGTTGCTCAGGTTCATCAAGCACGTTAGGGTCCCACCGGAGCTCATCACAGAAGTCCCCAATAAAAAGCGTCACTGACCTTCTTAGACGCACATTCTCTAGAGTATGTTTCTGTATTATTGGTGCTGGATAACACACTACGTAGTCTGCAAGTTCTTGATCTTCTACATGTTTCATTGACTCGTGGGAAACACACTTGTCAAACTTGCAGAGGTACATGTGATCGTCGAAATCTACAACTCCAAAGTTCATCCCTCCAGACGCCCAACTCTTCACCCAGGCTTCGCGACTCTCTGCAAGAGTAATAGTGCTCTTCCCTTTCTTTGCAAGTTCTTTTCCCCAATGTTCAACAAAATCCTTGTAGAAGGCAATGCCTTGTTCCCGTCCAAGAATCTCAACCAAAGTTGCGATTCCATGATAGAGAAGCATGTATTTTGCGCGGCAGTAGTCAAACCACCTGATGGCTTCTTTTTCCTCACTCAGAACATACCCTTCTCTGAATGGAATGCTCCTTATAATGAGTTGAAGGGCGAGGTCCTTCAAGGATTCATAGGACCCAAGGATTGACTCATCCTTTAGTATCCTATCTAAACCCAGGTCACTCAACACCTTCATATCCTGTCCCAAATCGCTCCTGTATTTTCCCGCCACAGTTACGAGGAATAAATCAAGAATCTCGGGCTTGCGAAGTTTAGCAAATTCAACCATCAGTTCTATAGTTCGCAGCCAATCAAGAATGTGCCCTTCCAGATTGACCTCACCACTTGAATCAGGATCATAATTAGCGTAGTACTCATACTCGAGAGTCATGAATCGTGTTATGGCGATGGATTATATAATTAAAAAGAACGGCGCAAGCTTCCTATGATACCTTGTCACGACTCAATGATGATACTAGCTACTTAGAATCAGTGCAAATGGGGTTTCTTTTGATTTCTGAAAAGACTGCTACAATTTCGTAACACTTCATTCTATGGAAATATCAGAAATGCGAGCATGGTGCAATAATTCATCGCAATCGGAAAAATCAACCACGTGATGTAATTGCCCGGCGGAGCAGTGAATACATCCAGCTTCTTTGGAATGAATCTGAAGTAGCCGTTTTCCACTGAGTCCCAAATCCAGAGTTCCTTGTGACGACTGAAGTATGGCTCCAAAACTGTGAGATCAAATATCACAGCCAATAATCCGGAGAATAGACATGCTTGAATTCCTGATAGTCCGAAGATTAGTCCGACTAGGAGCGATGTTTGAATAGAAAAGATCCAGAGGAAAGGAATCCAAACTGGAACATTTCTGATAAAGGGGCCATTGTCGTCTTTCTTAGGATATTTATAGTATCCTTGCGAAGAAATTAAGCTCTCACCCAACAAGGCAATTAGAACTATTCCTGCAAGCTGTACTAGCACCTTCCAACCTATGAAGAACCACATTAGGTATGTGGAAAACGTTGACAGTAATGTGAAGGCTGCAAGAATCCGGATGTACCGGGCTCTCCTAGCAGCCCGAGTCATTATCAATGAGGGGCTTGGAATCGATAGGTTCAACTCTTCCTTCCTCTTCGCTTTAGTCTTCCAATGGCGTTCTGGAAGAACTCGATTGTTCTGTTTGTGGATTTAATGACCCACATCTTCCCCTCCTTCTTCTTGTTAACGACTCTAGTAGCTAGTGAATCCTGAACGTTCATTATGAGGTCAACAGCCTTTGACACTGTTCGACGGTCCATTCCGGTTTCCCGTGCTAAACCTGATATTGAAATTGAGGGGAATTCCTTCAAAGTTGCGAGGACTTCAACAATTGCCTGAGGAAGATCAACCCGAGGAGTTGAGTACGGAGCAGACATCGTATTTCGGAGCACCAATGGACCTCTTCCTATTTATACATTATTATGTTTACATTATTATGTCAATATCTCCAAGAGCTGAGTTCGACCTTCCTTATAGGAATACTCCCATCAATTCCCCCACGTGTGAAATCCTTGAAATTGGTTGATGAGCGTCCATTTTTGGAGTGAGGGAATCTTATATCTTTAATTGGTGACTGCAGAGTGCTAAGACTGGAGGAATCTGGATGAATCAAGAACTATCTTTGGAGAGACGATTATGCGCGAGGAATGCAGGAGTCTTTATTCTCATTAGATTATTCCTCGGCTCCCTAGTATTCTTCTCTCTTGGTTCCATGTTTTACGTGCCTACAGAAACCATGCTGACTGCAGCCCAGAGTATCAAGTCTAATGCGTTAGTCTTCGTCGGTATTTTGGCTGTGCTTTTCTTCATGTCACTCTTTAGTTTAATTGCTGCAATTCCACTGAATAATGCCCTAAGAGCAGTAAACGAGGAGCTGTCATATCGTGCAGCGATATTGAGGGCAATCGAGGTTTTCATCTTCATTACAGGAATGACCCTGTTGTTTTCCGAAAACTCACTGTTTTACCAGGTTTTTCTCGTCAGTATCTTTACCTATGCTCTTCATCTGATCATAGTTGGATACTTGGTTTTCAAATCTGGATACCTGAATAGCTTTGTAGGCATCCTAGTGGTAAT
>JBHLND010000357.1:0-3161 GCA_048937485.1 Promethearchaeota archaeon | reverse complement strand
ACCATGATTGAAATCCTGCTTTATGGTGATATCCGGGAGATTGTTCGAAACAACATTCCCGACGCTGATACAATTCTTCTTTGCGACTATGTACAAGGAGAGCATTTCCAAGAGCTACTACTTCGCTTAGGTTTGAAGCCGGATGATGTTGGAACCTGCTACATTAACAATGTCCTTGCGTCGCCTGACAAGATAATCCATGATCTTGACACCATTGAACTCAATCAACCAAAGCAGTCAGCAGATGAGAAGTTCAGCTAGGTCTGCGAATCTACACAAGCTGTCATGTCCCTCGCTCAATCATCGGTTTGTCTAGTCATTTGAATCGTTTCCATGACGGGTGCACTTTCCCTTTCCTAAGAGTAATATCACCGTTTCAGGGCTAAGAATCCATTACTTCATCATGCGTTGAGTGGATTCTGTTCATTACTGGGTCATCAGCTTTTAGGAGGACAAAGAATGCTACCATGAGTATGATTGATGCCACCAAGAAAGGAAACATACCAATTAGGCCTGAATGGGAGGCGCCAGCGACAGGGGTGGCGGTTAAATCAGCCAGGAATCCAAGGAGAAGCGGTCCCACCACGAATCCAAAATCGCTAATCATTCGATAGAGTCCCATAGATATCTCCAATTTGTCTGGTGGCGACAAATCAGTTACGTAGGCTGCACTTGGCCCCGAGAATCCTATAACGGCGCCGTATATCGCCACAGCAATTGACAATGTGGAAAGATCTGTAGAGAGTGGAATGAATAGAGTGGCTACTGCACTCAGAACAAGACATAATGCCAATGGAATCTTCCGTCCAATTCTATCTGAAAGACTTCCCATAGGCGTGATTGTCAGTGCAGTAGTTATTCCTCCAATTGTTAAAACAAGGCCAATAGCTGTTGAATCCAGACCTAGATTGTTGGCAGCAAAAAGTGGCACTAACGTGGTTCTTACACCTGTTCGTAGAAAGAACGTTGTGAAAACTGCAAAAGTCACGAGAAGGAAAGAAGGATTTGATAGGACCTCTTTCATGTCACCGATAATCTGCTTTCCGGAAAGCGAAGAAGTAGTATTTCCTGAATTTGTCAACTGGGGCAACACAAATGTGGGAATCATTGCCAAGCCTGTTATCATTGCATAGGCATAGAACGGCGCCCGTATGTCATATGTGTCCGCAATTATGCCGCCAAATGTGGGTCCAAAAATGGATCCGAGAAGCAACATTCCCATGTAGAGGCTCATCCACTGGCCCCTCTTCTTCTCCCCTGATATCTGTGCAAGGAACACTGTTGCTGTGGTCACATAAAGAGCTGAACCCGCTCCTTCTATCATTCGAGCAATTACCAAAGTAATGTAGTTTGGAGCCAGACCTGCTAGCACAGATGAGCTCGAAATAAGAGCCAAGCCCAAAATCATGATCTTCTTCTTGTCATATCTTCTTGAGAGAATTCCTGCAGGCATGTCAAGAAACATTCTTGTTACAGCAAAGGATGAAACCACAAAGCCAACCAGTGTATATGATACTTGGAAACTCTCTGCATAGGTGGGGAGAATTGGAGCGACCATGCTCAAGCCAAGAAGTACTAGGAAAGTTACCAAGGAGAGATTAAGTACAGTGAGTACACTTCCTTCATGGTTTCGACTTGGAGTGGTTTTCCCATTCAATCCTATCTCTTTCTCTGACAATTCCAGCAACAGTCCTTGATATCGAGGCCCGCGCTCCGTGGTTAAAGTACTTTCAGATGGAACCATACACTTGCTCGCAAGGAACAAGTTGGCCATCATGTTCTTTCAAGCTGATACCGCCTTGGATTCTACTTCTGGAGAAGCTTCCTCAAACGAAGCTTCTCTTCGGGTTCCAACATCCGAAACCCTTCCAGTTTCTCAAGTGGGGTATACAGCATAGGTGCAATGCATTTTGGATGGTGCCATCTATAGGTCAAATGGCCATCATAGAGATATGGTTCTCCAATTCTGAATCTTCCTTCTTCTATCACCTTCTCGCAGGTTCGACACTTTGATCGTCCTGATTTTGCAGTTTCAATTATCCATACAGGATCCGCTTCCTTCTCACTGGACTTCAGTTTCTCCAGAAATGAAAGAGGCTCTTGTCCAACCAACTCTGAAGTGAATTTCAGGTTGAATGTATCATATTCACTCGGCTCAAAAAGAATCTCAATGTCACCATCCTTGAATGAGTCTTTAATTGTCATATTTGGCGGCCATCGTCCATTTTGCTTCATGTATTCAAGTGCCTGTTTTGCCAGAGTCTTGCTGGCGTCTTTCTTTGAAACATCAATCACTCCGCTTTTTTCTGCGATTCCGTAATCGGTTTGAACAAATTTCGCACCCTTCTCAGTGGCCCCTCTGGTCTTTGATAGGACCACTGACCCTATTGGCACTGTCTTTTTCACACGTCTTAGAGTGAATGTTTTTGTATCCATCCAATACGCCCAATCAGCCTCGTAGACCACTTCTTCAACCAATGCCAACACTTCCAGTCCAAGTAGCACTATGATATTGCTTTGAGAAGATATACACTATCGAACAAGCTCTCAAACTCAGCTGCAATACGTTTCAATTCTGTGACCGCAATGATGTATTCACTTCTCAAGAAGCGTACGGAAAACGTTGTGATGATCCTCCTCATCGGCAAGAAGGTCCTCAAAAAGCTCTCGAGTAACATAGTCCTTTTCCTTGTCTGCCTTTTCTATTATTGATTTATAGAAGTCTATCGTTTCTTCTTCAGCCATCATATCGTTAGTGATCATCTGTTCTGGAGTATCGCCGACAGTGATTTTGGCTGGATTTGTAGTGGGTACACCTCCAAGGTAATCAACTCGCTCTGCTATGCTCTCAGCATGTTTCATCTCTTCAATTGCAGTCTTCTTTAGCTCCTCTGCAATCGCAAGATGATCGAAACCATAGATTCTCACATGTTGCCACATATACTGAATGGATACTTGTAGCTCTAGACTTATCGCCTTGTTCAGCATTTCAATAAGCTCTTTTGATGCCATGACACAACCTCCCAAGATGCTGGTGTTATATGCTCCTATGCTTCTTATGTTTTACCAAGAAGCGATTGAGCAATGTTTTTCTCTACATAATCTTAGGACTAATGCAGAAGCTGCTGTCTATATTGCCACCGTCTTTGAATTCTTTTTCC
>JBHLND010000356.1:0-3165 GCA_048937485.1 Promethearchaeota archaeon | reverse complement strand
ACTCGAATGGAACAGATGCAATCTCATTTTGGCTGAGTTCACAAGGAGGGATTATTGTGTCAGGCCGAGTGTTTGGAGATGATGATTCGTGGGATCCCTATATTGGATCCTATATTGCGGCCTTCGATTTAAGTGGAAATCTACAATGGAACCAGACTGGTTACTTCCTAAATGGTTTCGAACTTGGTTTTGATGAGTTTATAGCCACAAGAAACTCATGGAGAGGCAACAACCGAGTTTCACGTTACACGTACGATTTTGAGGAGTTGAGCAGTTTTGACCTACTCGTGGGCGATTACTATCGCATTGGAATTCAGGGCTTCATTCGTAACGGAACTGAGAATATAATTGGCTACGGAGAAGTGGAGAGCCTATCGGCTGGTTCTGCGGTTGACCGATACACACCCTTATTTGAAGGGCCGCAGCCGCCTCAAACACTTGTGTTTAGTTGTAACAGCTCTGGTGAGCTAGAGTGGTTTGATTTTCTTGTAATCGGCCGGATTTCTGAGCCCTGTGGATTCAAGTTCGACAAGGATAATCGACTGATTATTGCGGGTCATACAAGCGCATGGTCCTTCACTGAGAATAGCTTCTTTGCAGTGTTTGGATTCAGGCAGACTCCATTCCTCCTGCCATATGAACAGCTCCTGCTTGGATTCATCCCGATATTCAATATCCTGATGGTGGCTTTTGCGAGAGAAGCTGAATCTATGCATCAGACAGGTATACCGGCTGCAGGTTTCAGAAGTTCCCGTTTGACTACCTTCAATGCAATCAAATACCTAGCATTAGCTGAACTGGCCGTATTTCTCGCAATGCAAGTCACTCTGGCAACAGGTGGTGGTGGTGGCCCGCCGCCAGTGTTAGTCTATCTGCCCTTATGGGTAACTTGTGTTTACTGGAGCTCTTTACTTGGTCTTCTGACATTGGGTTTCATCTTCTTAATGTTTAGATATCGAAAACGGCAAGGAAAACAGCAGGTTAAGGAAACAGCAGGCTAAGGTTTCGGACACCTATCAAAAGCTATGCCCAAGTGTCAAACTCGTATGGTATTCCCTTTGCTTTCATTAAATCCACAAAAGTAGAAACTGCCTTAGAGTTGCCGCCGAGCAGCTCTTCCAACAGCGCAAGCAGAACTCGATCCTTTTGCTCTTTAGACACTACAGCCCAGTATTCATAGTCGGAGTCACCGAAGTGTCTTTTCGGCGCCTCTCCAATGTCCTGCCCCGACACAACTAGATCTCCATCCTCCCTGATTTCTGCATCAATGAAGACTGATGTTTCGCCCCGATATTCATACAGCTTCACACGCAAAGGTTGATCGCCCACGTAAAACACCTGACCTCTGAGTACACAGTGAGTTAACACATTCACTGAGACTAATCATATAGAGATTGCTAACCTCGCGAATGCGACAGAATAGAGGAATTCACATCAGCAAACGCGAGGTTTCTTGGCTTGGAACTATGCCAGAATCACAGCCACGATGATAGCCATAAGGATGCAGACAAAAATCCCAATTCTCTTTCTATTCTCATTCACGATCAAATCTCTCCTTGCTCTATTATTAGGCATGTTTAGCCAAATGGAAGTATAATATAAGCAGTCGTTTCTCCGTACTTCCTGCACAATCATATAATGATGTGAACTAAGCAATTGTGAGTTTTAGAGAGAAATCCCATGATAACACCCGCATTAGTCTTAATATCACTAAAGCCAATTGTCTAAGGACCTGTGATTGAATCTCATGAGGTTTTCAAAATGGGTAAAGTAGACCTAGAAAAGCTGAGAAGAGAAGTAATGGAAAATATGAACAAGGGCAAATCAGGCGATGTTGGCAAGAAGCTAATGGACGCTTTCCGAAAGATTGACCGTTCAGAATTCCATGCTTTTGGCGAAATCATGAAAGACGCCATTTTAGTGGACCCAGCATTGTTCTCCGAGAAGGCATACGTGCTCTTTGATAAGATAATGCGGGCGAGAGACCCCTCCAAGCTCTCTGAGTACGAGATATTCTTCGTCGAGAACTTCTGCAAGTTGCCAGGTGAGGAGTTTGCAGTAATTGCGAACGATAGCTGGGTTGAAACCGGCAAGTCAGTGATTAAGGGAAACGTCTTCGTGTCGAACTATCGTGTCATTGCCACCGGCGTTCAAGAAGCCAAGAAAGCAAGGGTGAGCGGAGGCGGCGTGTTCGCCTTCTTGAGTTTGATTCAGTTGGGCAGTTACATGTATAACAAGTCCATTATGGAACAGATTACAAAGTCCATAGCGGCTGAAGGTGTCCAGATGGTGAACTACGGAGTCCTATACCCCGTCAAGGGTGGCTATGAGATTGAACAAGAGGCTAAGGGTTTCAGGGCAAAGCAGAATGACCGGGTCAACTACAAGGTCGATGTGCCATATGTAGACAAGAAGGGCAACCAACAGCTTGCCGACCTCGACGTTTCAATTGTTGTCAATATCAAGGACCCTGAAATTCAAGCAAAGCTCGACAAGATCGAAGAGATAGTCAGAGCGAATGCAAAGGCTGTCTAATCTGTTGCTCCTTGTTACAAGTATGCGGCTCAAAAGATAGCTGCATACTTGGTCTGTTTTTCTTTACCGCAAAGATAGTTCCAAAAAACTGATGTGGAAGGTCAGCTGAATTATACCGATTTCGCTGGTCTGAGGCATTTGAGATTGAAGCCTATTGGAACAATCACTATGTGTTTCCCCTATGTAGATGAAGAAACGAAAACCATACTTCACTTGATAATGGATGAATCCGAGAATTTCGCTGACTTCACAAAGAAACTATATGCCAAAGTGTGCTCAGAGTCATCACCGCCATTGCTAGAGTACTTTGCATTCTTCTTCCCCTTTCATATTCATGACTACAATCTGACCGACAAGCTAGAGGCTGCGGGAAAACTATCCAATATTGCAAATCCTCTATTCCTCCTATCAATGGTACAGAGGGGTGTGAGAATCAGCTGGGAGGAGATGAAACATTCCCTTACCAAAGCACTCGAAGCCGCTCCTAATGATTGGATTGCGAGTCATCTGTATCTTAAGTGGAGGCATCTTGCTGACCGAATTTTCCCTGAGTCTGACATCGATATCAAGCCCATCCCCTTGGAGATTCGGAAGAAGTTCCTCGGCGGGAGGGGGCTCGATGCATACCTT
>JBHLND010000355.1:0-3167 GCA_048937485.1 Promethearchaeota archaeon | reverse complement strand
ACGGCGGGATATCTCCCATGCTCCGATTATCTCTCAGCAGATACTGAATCAGATTCGTATTCAGAAGCGATTTTAGCGGGTCTGCGAGGACAAGCGCCAAAGCCAACTCCTCACACATGGGAAGAGAACCATTCAACGATCAGGCGGGCGTATAGTATACTTGGTTTCTGAAACGAATCATCTGAATTTTATGAATAACTTGACATAGGCTCGAACAGTATGATAGATGTTCATTTTGCTTGCACCTTTCTTCTTGCCATAGTCCAAAACCATTGGTATCTCCTTGACTTTCACCCCCAGCCTCTGAAGCTTCAACAGCATCTCTGCTACTGCTGTGAAACCTGATTCCGTTATCAAGTCAGATCCGTATACCTGAATAGCATTTCTCAGGGACTCTATTCTCATACATCTATAACCGGATGTATTGTCTAGAACCCTGCTGCCACGAATTGTGAGGATGAGATTAACACCCCTGCTGAGCAACCTACGCATGAGTGGCAGATTAAGCTGTTTACCACCGCTAACATACCTTGATGCAATAATAACATCTGAGCCCTTGTCGATTTCGCGAAGCATGAAATGAACTAGTTGGGGATTATGCGTAAGATCGGAGTCCATTGTAACGACGACAGACCCAGGCTCCAGATTCTTTGTGAGATGGAGAATCCCGGTTTCAATAGCCGCACCCAGACCCTTGTTGCGGTCATGAGATAGAACTTCGATAGGCATTTCTTGAGCAGACTGCCTTGCCATTTCTGCAGTATTGTCTTCTGACCCATCATCAACCAGGAAAATCCTGTAGTCCAAATGCGTGTCATTTATAGCTCCAAAAAGGGCAGGCAAGCTCTCTTCCTCGTTGAATGCTGGAAGAAGAAAATTGACTCGAGCCATACCTTTGTCCAACTCCTATAGATGAATTGAAGGTGTGCTTGGCTGGTTAGGTGTCAGACTCAACGTCAATTCCTCAGAGGTTTCTGGCTACCAATCAGACTCATCATCAGTACCAGAACGGTTGACTCTTCTCACTGTAGTCCGGTCAAAAAGGTTGTTCTCAGATATACATTCACAATGCATTTGGATTGACTGTAGTCTTAACAAGAGCTGAGATACGGTCAGCGACAATCTCCCAGTTGTAGTCCCTAACAGCTGCCAGCCGTGCGTTGTGGCCCATCCTTCGAAGCTCCGCAGGAGATTCCTTGAAAAGATTGTAGAACCAGTCGATCGTGTTGACCAACGTGACCGCATCATCAGCGGGTATAATGCGGCCATAATTGCTTCTCACAAAGGTCTTCGGACCAGGTGTGTCTGTTACTAGCACAGGAACGCCAGAGGCCATAGCTTCTACTGCGACAAGGCCGAATGTTTCTCTCCGAGAAGGCATGACGAAGAGGCTTGCGGACCTATAAAGGTCAGGCAGCTTTTCTTCAGCCACAAATCCTTCATAGGTAAGGTACTGACTTCTCTCTGCGTATTTGACAACCTTGTCCTTTAATGGACCAGTTCCGCAGATTTCAAACTTGATGTCCAAATTGAGTGCATTTCGTGCCTCCAGAATCTTAATGGCTTTGAGGAGAACATCTACACCCTTTTGGTGGGCAAGTCGACCAGCAAAAAGAACCTTGAACTTGTCAGGATGATTATCAGTTGGAGAGAATAGATCCGTGTTGACTCCATTTGGAATCAAGCGAACGTGTTTCAGGCCCCACTGCTTGTACTTTGAGTAGTCTACTCCGTTAATCACATGATAGGAGTTGAATCTGTTCAAAAGCAATCGGAATACGGTTTCAATATATCCGTCATGCAGAAACGAGTTTTGAAACAGGGTGGAATGTTGACCACTTGTAACAGGCCTACCATCTGATAGAAACTTCGCAATTGTGACGAATACATCTTGAAGAGCAAAGGCGTTGATGAAGTACAATGCATGGTTTCTTCTCATGAGGCTTGAGAGTTGCCTAATACCGCCAAGCCCAAGGATGGGGCCATTTACAAGTCTTGAAAGACGACTTGCAGGAAGCTCTACATAATTCACTCCAGAACTTTGCAGACGTTCTACAAAGTAATTGGTCGTGGTCGCACGGTAGCTCCTCATCACAAAGTCAGTCGCCGCAACCGTAGGTTGAATTCCTCTTTTTCCTAACCTTGATGCAACCTCAGCAAGCCAACGATCACCTCCAGCCCCTGTTCTTAGACTCAGGGGGCTATACATTAGAAGCGAAAGTCTTTGGTCAGGCATTAACGAAACATCCAGAACGCTGGCAACTAGCATCCAGTCTTCGTAGTTCGTATTCCGATAGCTTATGAGGGTTTCTCAGAGCGGGGGAGGTATCGCGTTTCGATTTTTTCGACGAGCCAATGCGTGCGTTCTGGGAGAATAGATTTGACAATCGTGAAGTCCAATGCTCGCACCTCTCTAAGCAGGAACAGCAAGAGGAAATACAAACCCGCCGCAAGACCAACATAAACAACCAGCTCAATGAGCGTTGACGGCGCCAACAGAAACACCAAGACGCCACTAAGGATTGACGCCACCCCAATTCTAAGCAAAGAACTCAAAATGGAACTCAAACCTGCAACGCCTTTCTGGATTAGGCGGCCCCAAGAGGCGAGAAAGAGAATGAGAATGTAGAGTGCCCTCGCAATGGCTGCACCAAGAAGACCTAGAGCATTGGTGAGGTACAAACACCCAATGAACTCAAAGACAATGATTCCCAGTCCTGCAACCACAAAGAACTTGGCTTCGCCCATGGCCCTCAGCGAAGTATGAACTCCATAGATCACGCCCCAGAGCGCATAGGCCATAATCAGAAGCGAGAATGCGAGCGTGGCATTAGGATACGTAGCATATTGAGTTCCAAAGAGAATCTCCAAAATAACATACGGATTCAGTGCCACAATTATTGCGAGCGGTACGAGTAGCATGAGAATGTACCGTACTAGGTGCGCTATTGCATCACCCATACCAATTTCACTATTCTCCTGATTCTCAAGTCTCAATCGAAATCTCGTAAGCAGAGGATAAATGGCACTTGCAATTGTGAGTGACACTAGGCTCAACATGTATAGTACCCGTAGGAACACATCATACACACCTAGTGATGCTAGATCCGTAATATGAAGGAGAATCAATCTGTCTGTATTCTGGATTGTCACATCAATTGCTTGGA
>JBHLND010000354.1:0-3170 GCA_048937485.1 Promethearchaeota archaeon | reverse complement strand
TCATCCCCAGCTATCCCACCACCGATGAACTTCCCTGTCGCCAAGACAACACTCCTAGTACTTACTTCAATTTGCCTTTGAAAAGACTGAAGTGTAACAGATTGAATTCTGTTCTCAACTACTTTGGCTCCAGTTGCCTCATAACCAATGAGAAGGCGTCCTCCAGAAGCTACTAGCATTCTATCAAGAGCTCGTTGAAATCGAATTCCGGGAATGGACGGAGGCATTGAAAGAAGTTCAAAGCATTCTACACCTAATTCGGACTCAATTTGCTTGATGTTCTCTTTTGCCTTCTCAAGACCCATTACTGGCGGAAGGGCTAGGTGTGTGGCCCCAATCTGTTCAATCTTTGGCTTTAGTAGCTGTGTAATTTGGCTGAGTGATCCACTGTGATCCAAGTGACGGGCAATATCAATCGAAGTGAGATTGTATGGCTTGCCATAAGGCAAGACATCAATTACACAATGCCCTACCTTCTTTGGGGGTTCATTTCGTTTCATTTGTCGTTCAAGGAAGGTCTTGGCAGCAACTGAAGGATTGAATTCTGGATGACCTGTAAACCCTACAAAGAGAAGAACATTGTTGGCTTCTTCATAGAGATTACCATACGACATTGTTTCTTGAACCAGACCTGTGGGCTTTGTAGTTCCAAAGACTGTTATTGGGGAAAGATTAGCATCAGCCGAACCAACAAGTGAAACCGAAGTCCCATCCAAATGCCTCTTAAGCCAGTCTATACAAGACCTCACAAGCTTCGCAATATGAGCACTTGCTTCTTCGGTGTCTTCCTTATTGGCTCCAAGAACAGCATATGGATGGAGCGGGTAAAGCTCGGGAAGAAACTGAAGGCCTTCTATTGAGGAAGAAAAGGGGATGAATGATTCAGGCAAGTAGCCCAGTATGTCTATTGCACCAGATGAGTATTCAGTTGCGCCTAGACCCTTTCTTGCTACAATTGTCTCAAGACCATTTTCAGCAGCGACCGTTCCAGCAGCAATACCTGCCAACCCTCCACCAACAACAAGAATGTCGGCTTCCAAGTCCATTTAATTCCCCTCCTCCCAAGGTTTCGGATCATAGTCGAGTTGCGTTCGGTCAATGTTTCCAACACAGGCGTAGACACCCTGAGTCAACTCCTCTTGGGCTAGCTGCTCACCCCTCATTGATTGACGAATTCCTTTCCAGCGTTCAGCTCTGAAATCCAGGATGTCGACTAGATAGTCCTCCCCGGAGAGTTCCATTTCTTCAGCGAGTATTGCGGCAGCTTTGTACGTGCAAAAGGTTCCTTGGCATGGTCCCGTTCCAAGACGAACTCTACGTCTCAAATCATTTAGATTCTGGGGAAATTCCTCTCTTATTGCGAATCTTAATTCAGCCTCGATCACTGGCTCGCAAGTACAGATTGTTGTTTTCCACTCAGGATTCAGTTCGGCTAGCTCAAGGATTTTCGCAACCTGAGTTCCGCGTCGGGCTCTCATTCGCTCCACAACATGCTGAGAAACGCCATATTTCTTGGCCAGGGTAAGTACATCAATATCAGCCTCATTTCCAGGAAGCGGTTTCTCGTGGGTTGTGCACTTCGTATCAATTCCAATCTTCATGCATATCAAGTCAGTTGCAGCTTCCGCCATGTGGCGGCACATGACAAGTTTGCCGCCAGTGAAGCTAACCAATCCACCAGCTCCGTCCGGTTCATGGTCAATCACTTCGTAGCCACGTGTGACCTCTCCTTCAGGAATCTTCCATGCGGGAACAAGCGGCCTTACACCTTCCATTGTTCGAATTATCCTAGCCTTTCGAATCGAGGGAATGACCCATTCAATGCTCTTAAGGAGATATTCGATTTCATCATGAGATGCTACAAGCGTATCAGGATCTTCCCAAGTGTCAAGAGCAGTGGTTCCTAGCAAGGTTGTATTCTCATGTGGGAAGAGGTAAATCATTCGACCATCTACAGCTTTTGCGATAATACCCACGTTCACGAATCGCCGATCCAGAATGACATGAGCGCCCTTATTCAGTCGAAGTTCAAGTTTGGCATTCGCTAGAGCGGCAATCTTATCAGCCCAGGGACCAGCGGCATTGACAATGGTTCTTGTTGTGACTGATTCAATTTTGTCAGTTACTCTGTTGTAGAAGGACAAGGATTTTACCTTTTTCTCATCCGTTTCAATACTGATGACTTCACAATATGTCTTGATGTCAGCACCATTTGCCTTCGCATCAAGCGCTTGAAGAAGGCAGAGTCTGAAAGGGTCGATGAAGTACTCCTCGAAGTACATGCTGGAAATCAGGTTGGGATTTATGGAAGGTTCAATCTTCAAGGAGTCTTCTGGTTCAAGGAATAGTACTGGAGGAACGTCACGGGACTCTGCACGTTTCGAGTATTCTGCTGCGAAGTTCCCCCCACTTGATAGATCACTCAATTCCATGATGGGCGTCAGAATTGGGTTTTTCATGATTATGTGACGAGCTATCCTGTTGAGATAGACTACCTCATCTGAGCACATATCCACAATCTCAGGTTCATCCATATACTTGAGGCCGGAGGAAATCATTCCAGCGCAAGTTCCTACTGTGGCTGAGGCAAGATCATCTCGCTCGAGGAGGAGAGTCTTCAAGCCCCTAAGGGCGCAGTCTCGTGCAACAGCAGTACCCGTACTTCCGCCACCAATGACAACTACATCATAAACAGACTTACTCATAATGGGTTCCTCTCGCAATGCATTTTCTTGGATTTCATAGACCAAATCATACCTCAATAATGGGCAATCAGTGCTGATAGCTCAGCAGTTACAAGTTTGTTAAAGGTTTCAAACCTATCGTCGTAGACTTTGATATGCTCTTGGATAGGCATCCTTCTCTCTTCTACATGGAACATATTATCAATTGCCTCCTCAAAGGAGCGATAGATGCCAGTACCAACGGCACCAAGCATTGCCGCTCCGATGGCTGTAGAACGCGACTTGCTCCCCATCAGGTGACAACATAGGAAACCAATCTGGCGCCGGATTGGTGGTAACTTGTTGCATTTCACCACCACTTGCCGGCATTTTCCAAACGTCCTGGTTTCCGGAGCGATTGGAGCTGAAAAGAAGCCATTGGCCATCAGGTGATACGTCCTTATACTCGATTAGCGCCTGCTCGAATGTGAGTTGCTGGGCATCGGC
>JBHLND010000353.1:0-3171 GCA_048937485.1 Promethearchaeota archaeon | reverse complement strand
TCATGATAATTAACCCGCATTGTGTAATCCTTCAACATTGAATGACCGATTACACCATCAGTGAAACAGCCTACACCTTGGAATATGGCATCAAAATCAATTACACCTACTTTCTGGGTGTTGAAGCTTTCTGAGCCAATTGAGAAGGTCTCAAGCATTGCCTCTCTAACGGGAATAAGTTTCCCTCCTGCGCCTCCAGCCTTCTTCCTTTCACCTTCATGGGTCTCGATTGCTAGCCGATCAGCTAGCGACTTTGAGATTGTTGTCACACTAGCCCCTGTGTCCAGCGTGAAGATGAACGGACCTTGACCATTCACCATCACTGGAACATGAACGTGCCCTGACGCGGGGTCGATTCTGAATTCTATTTCCATTCCATACACCTTTAGTTGTAACCTATCTCTCTTATGAGATATGTTTACCTATCTCATAGGTGAGATATATTAGTCTTGTGATTGGCACAATTGGCTTGTACACTCCCGAGGAGATTTCTTAAGGAACCTCTAGAATTGAGAATTGAAATGAGGAAGGCATGATGCGCGGGTTGACTACCTACTTTGGTCTTCCGGATGATAAGCCAGAAGTGGTTAGGCTAGCAGCAAAATTCCTTGGACTCTTTATGTCAATGGCTGCTGTAATCAGTATCTCGGCAACCTTCTATCTAATATTCGTAGCAGAAGCTCTAGGACATGGATCCTATATGAATGGCCTAACTCTTGCAGGGGTCCTAATTGTTATCCAAAAAGCAGTACAGACTCTCTTTGATTATCCCACTGGCACACTTGGAGACCTCTTTGGCCAGCGGTGGATACTCTTCTCGGCATTCATGACTTATGCCATTGCGTTTTACTTGGTATCTCTCGCAACAAGTAGCTCTCCATTCATTCTGTTTGCTGCAATCTATATTCTGATGGGATTTGCAGGATCGCAAGAGAGTGGAGCCCTTGATTCTTGGTTTGATAATAACTACTCAGTCGCAGTGCCCGAGGATGAGGACAAGAAGCAGTATGGAGTCTTTATTGGCAAACTTGCCATGCTGATAAGAGTGGCTCGAGCAATCGTGATTCTGTTAGGTGCAATGACAGCAGTTATCATAGCGCGAGCTTTTGTCTTTGAATTGCAGTCCGTAATCTGTGCAATAATCGCTGTTCTTTCCTTGATACTGGTCGCCGACCTGCCAATTGTTCAAGATAGACAGGAAACAGAGGACAGACGCGCGTATATCCCACTTATGCGTCAAAGCTTTCATCATATCTTTGGAAACCCATACCTAATGTATCTCACTCTTGGAAATACTCTATTCATGAGTATCGGATTCACTTGGGGGGAACTGATAATGTATCCCTTTCTCTACAATTATCTGATTTCAGATCTTGCAGTAGCCAGTTTGATGTCAGCTGTGATAATCATCTTCGCGGTGCTATGGGAGAGGTCAGGAGTCTGGGCAAAGAGATTCGAACCGCACCTGTGGATTCCTAGATTTCGATTTGTCCAGTCAGCGGGAGCCGTATTCTTCTGGCTGTTTGCTCTCATAATGTTGGTATTTCCCCCTCCGCCTGTAGGCTCGGAGGTTGTTGGAATCCTCATACCCTTTACTGACTTCTCAATTCTTCAAATTCCAGTAGCTGCCGTGGTTCCCGTTTCGATTATTCTCATAATCTGGATATCTGGGGGTGCGTTTTTCGGAATTGCAGCAATCCTTTGGATGCGAGTTCTAATCGATGTCATCCCCAATAGAATCAGAAATGGAGTTTACTCTCTATTACCAACTCTTGTTGTTCTGGCAGCCATACCGCAGGTTGCTGTACTGGGATGGCTAGCCCCCCAAATGGGAATTGCAATTTCCCTTGTACTAAGTGGAGGAGTATCGACCTTGGGAGTGTTCTTTCTTAGAAAAGGGTTCCAGCAACCAAGACCCATGGGAGAGAAAATGGACTGACTCAGGCGAAAGATGTTATAAGAGGGCTTTCTTCTGATTTCAAACTAGGTAACAGGCGTGGGTTTAGTTACATGGTTCTTTGGCCTAGCCGAAGTCAAACCGGACGTAAGAAGAATCGCAGCTATATTCACCGGCCTAGGCATCTTGATGCAGGCCACAATTACGATTTCCACCACATTCTATCTAATCTTTGTTGCAGAAGCTTTGGGGAATGGTAACTACCTCATCGGAATGGCATCGGTTGGCATCCTTGTTGTAATCCAAATGACGATGCAGACCTTGCTGGACTATCCTACAGGCGTCGTAGGAGATTGGATCGGTCAGCGCTTTATCTTGGCAACAGCTTTTCTCACCTACGCGGCGGTCTACTATCTTGTATCCCTTGTGACCTATGACTCTCCCTTTCTATTCATAGCACTCATCTATGCTCTTGAGGGTGTGGCAGGTTCTCAGCAGAGTGGGGCGATGGGATCCTGGTTGGATAACAACTGGAGAGTTGCCATGGAAGAAGATGAAGGACGCAAGCAGTATGGAGTGTTCATAGGTAAATATGGAATGATCATGTGGTTGACAAACGTGCTGATTCTTATTCCAGGAGGAGTCCTTGCGGTGGTCATAGCACGACAATGGGTCTTCCAGCTTCAAGCAGTTCTGTGTGTAGTCATTGCATTAGTGGCTATGAGGCTAGTAAAGGATCTCCCCGGGGTAAGAGGAACAATGGAAACTAGGCCCTCAACGAAGGAGTACTTTTCACTCCTTGGAGAAGGGCTCAGTTATCTATTTAGTAGTCCCTACGTGACCTACTTGCTTCTTGGGTCGATGCTTGTTACAAGTAGTATCTCGGTCTGGGGCAACCTAATCCTGTTCCCAATCTATTACGGATATCTGGAAACCGACCCAGCTGTGGCAGCTCTAAGAACGCTTGTTATGATACCTCTTGTGTTCTACTCCGAGAGGTCTGGCGTATGGGCAAAGAGATACGTTCCTGAGAAATGGATTCCAAGATTTCGATTCATTCAAACCGCAGGAGCTGTGTTCTTCTGGATAGTCGCTGTAATCTACTTCATCTTCCCCCCACCGCCCCCTGGTTCTCCCGTAATTAGCTATGTGATTCCAGGAACAGACATTCTGATTCTTCAGGTGCCCTATGCATCGCTTATTCCTATTCTAATGCTCGTAGTCCTCTTTTATGTCTGCGGCGCATTTCTTCAAGTCGCAGGCGTGTTGACATC
>JBHLND010000352.1:0-3172 GCA_048937485.1 Promethearchaeota archaeon | reverse complement strand
TCAGCAAACGCCTCTTTCATATCTTCAAGAACTGCGTCATCCTCAGGTCGGTTTGTCATTATTGGGGCGATTCTGCCATACCACCCACAGTCGAGGCAATAGAGAGCAGGTTGAAAGCTGCCGATATATCCTAGGTCATGGAACGATGTAAGGTCGATTACTCTGAAACTCTTACAAATTGGACACACAACAATATCTGCATCCTTCCCCCTTTTCTTGAATTCATCAAGCGCCTCCCTCACAATCCTGAGCCTTCTAAGCTCGATAAGTTCCTTCTTGGAAAGTTTTCCTGTTGCCCATTGCGCCAAATTCATAGACTCCTTTAAATTAGCCATCTTTTTCTCTCAATATACAACTTGTGATTGGGCGACTTGCGTACTACTCACCAGAAGGTAGTGTAGGTCATTACACCCAAGAGGAAAGTGATTGTCCATAGACCCAGGACAAGTATCATGGCTGGACGTGTTCTTTTCAGAAGTTTCAGAGGCATACCTCTCCGTGCAAGGAACATGAAGGATACAATAATACTCATCACAACTGTGACAAGCCCAATTGTCAGATGGACACTCACGTGAAGGGTGGCCATAGGATCAGCAAAGTAGTTCCCGGCAATAAGAGCAACTGCCTGTGGAATCATCCATAATCCCACCAATATTGAATTAACCAGAACAGTTGAATAGACTGCCCAATGATGTATTCGAAAGTCAAGCCTTCGGGCACCATAGAGCCATCCTACTAGCAGCACAATGATAATGGCTGTTTCAATGACAAGACTACTCATTGCCACAGTTTGGAAGAAATCAGCTTGCATCATAATCACTCCTCTGTCTTGTGTCCTATTTTACTTACACTTCCTCTAGTTGTGAACACACTCGATTCTAGGTTTGTTGCTTTCTGCTCGTGTGCGGCCACAATTGCAGACCCAATCATCCCCCATGGACAAAATCTTACGTCGAGATTTCTATAGGCTTCGGAATCATGAATTCTGGCAAACTCGCATTTGTTGGTTGCAATCGTAATGCCATCCTTGCCAACAGTTGTTCGGGCATATCCTACGAATTTGTGATTCTTGAGGTATTTTCCATAGTCCTGCAATTTCTCCTCCAACGAGATATCAGGATTCATAAGTCGGTCAGGGAGATACGCAGAGAGAATATCGGCTATTCGTCCGAAAACGTAGTTCCGAATTGCAGCCTCTCCAAGTATTTTGATGAACACACTCTCATAGCCAAAGATTGCAGCCCTTAGCTTCCATATGTCTTCTTTCGTCAGATTTTCAGCATGCCCGTGTGTCCGAGCTGCATCCACCTTGGTTTTGAACTCAACAATAAAATCCCTTAACTCGCCCACTAAAGCATCAGCATCTTGCCGGTCTGAAAAGACCTCTGGAAGAAACTCCTTCACATAGTACACCATTCTAGGAAGGACATGCTCATCAAGTACTCCGGGTCCTATGAGCTCTGTCCCTACTGCCTCGTATGCATCAAGAATTCCCATGTATAGAAAAACTGCATCTAAGGCGTCAGTTTCACCCTGAATGGCGTCCGGCATTGTATTCACTTCTTGTTCTATACTCTCTATGCAGTCAGTTCTTCTGATAAAAAGGGTTTCCAGAGTTGAATCATTCATAGCGGAGCAGTTCAATAGATAGTGAGTTGTCAGTTGAATCCTTTGAAAGCTTAAGCTTCTTCGCAGGCGTTTCTTGCGTCACCATCTCGAAAGTTTCGAATGAACGCCGAGTGACAGCTCGGAAGAATCCATCCAAGTTATTTGTCAGAGTTGAGATGAACACCCCTAACATTGGAGTTAGATCATACTCACTATCATGGTCCAAGTTTCCATTCTCATGCAGAACAGCTCTATACTCAACATGAGCGCCTCCTTCAACACCTGCAAGTGACTCCAGAGAGTCGTGATAGCAGACCTTGGCTGCAGCTTCGAGAACTTGGTCTTTGGAGGCACGCATCACTCCGGTTGTTACTCCTAGTATTTTCCCACTCCAGCAAACTGCAACAGAATACTCAGATGATTGTAGCGCGAAGTATCTATAGTACTCGCCAACTCCCAGTTTCTGAATCGTTCGCAATAGAGTTGAATGGAGAAGGAGAAATTCGCTCACCTGTTCTTTCTTGAATAATGGCTTAGGTCTAGCAAACGAAGCGACGACCTCCTTGTCATCAGAGTCAACGACAAATGCAAGAGAAATGTCGGATCGGTTGTCTAGCAACTCGTTCATGTACGTGTCCATGAATTCCGTGCCAAACAGCTGAGTTGAGATATGATCAATATCTTTGCGCAAGTTCGATTTCAACTCGGGACTTAGCTGCATGCCCTCTATAGCGGGTAGTTCTGTTCCTGAAATAAGAGCACGAATCCTCATCAAAGCCTCCTTAGCTACTCGCTGTGGAGCTCTTCTATCAAAGATTCCAACAATTACCTTGCTACTGACAGGATCTGGAACAAAGAGAAGATACTCGGTTTCTGTTTCGAGTGACTCAATTAATTCGGACCTTGTTTCTTTGCTAAAGTCCCTGAGAGCACTCATGAATCCTGATGATAGAACAGCTTGGTCACTATCGCTTTCTGTATGGTCCTTTGTATAATGAAGGATTAGAATGCCATTATCGATCACAAAGATTTCCTTCAACATGATGGAGGACCCTCAAAAAGCATCCAAGATTCGCTCCAATAGCTCATCTTCAGACGGTGAACCGCATGTTTTATTCTTTATTCTCGGATGGTAGCGAACAGATAAATTGGAAAGGCTTCCACCATCAAGTGATTGGCATGGATATGTTAGATTTTGTCCGGAGTATGGTGAATCGTACAAGAGTCTGGCGCGAGCGAGCCATTACTGGTCTTGAAGAGATCGGATGTGACCTTTCCTATCGACCCAAGTCCGGCATGTCTTCATTTGGTTGGCTATTGGCTCATCAAGCTGCTGTCTATGACTTCTCTCTCAATATCGTCATAAAGGAGGGACCTGCTAAGAACTCTGGTTTATTTAGCCAACACATACCAGGTACTTCAGGTGACTGGACTAGGATTTCCAAGCAAGAGATAGAGAACTATTATTCTGATGGAGAAAGCGATTTACTGGCATGGGTGGAAGAAGCAACAGATATGGATCTTCTAAGAATACTCGGCGGAGAGAAGATTCCTAACACGTTTC
>JBHLND010000351.1:0-3184 GCA_048937485.1 Promethearchaeota archaeon | reverse complement strand
ATGCTCATATTTACATGCATGATTACAATGAAACAATTACAGATGATGAGGGCACACAAGCAGAGTACACAATTCAGGGCGGGGTTGAACTCAAGATTGACATCGAAATTGGCAATTTCCCATTTCTCTCAGAAACCTCGAAGATTACTATTCTGAATTACATGAGAGAGGATCTCGCATCCACTGAGGATTCAGACCATAGCCTTCGTTTGCATGAGGATGAAGGAGATGATGACTTAGAATCGGAGGATATTATGGAGAATCTTGGAGAAGTATTTCATGATAGGTCCGAAAATGATGTCCAGGAAATCTCCTTGATTGAGGCTACTACAAACACAACCCGTGGGTTTTATCGTTGGATTGACAAGGCAATCATGCGTCTACCCAATGGTACGAACTCAGGGGTAGATGTTGATGCTTCATACTGGACTGATGGAAACGCTCTGTTGTTGTTTCTGGCATACCCAAATTTCGACGGAGGTTCCCTCCTACATGATCCGTCGATTGGGCTCATTGAAGCAGCCGATCCAGTAGATAAAGGATTGCCTCTTGTTATACCCATAGAAACAATAATAGTTCTAGGCATAGCTGTAATTGCGATTGTAGGCATTGCTGTTATTGGAAGACGAAGGTAGGGTTTGCGAAGAGTGCAACACTCCTTTGCTTTCCACCAAATGTCTTTCCGAAACTACGGTGCAATAACTTCCAAGGGCTGGATTACTCGTGAAGTCAAGAAAAACAACAACTACTCTTATTATTGCAATACTCACGATTGTGTCTTTGGTTTTCTTGTCCACGCCTCAGGTTCATGCGCTCCAAGAATCCCAAGAAATCCTACTAACCGATATGAATCTCAAAGCAGAGCTTGGACAAAATTGCACTACGATTGTGTCAATTGAAGCGAATGTCACGAATATCGGTGTATCTTCACTAGACTACATAGACTTGCGAATAGACATTCGAACTTTGAACCTTATTCGAAGTGTTGTCAATGGAACTTCAACAAATACTGATCTCATAACAGGTGATAGATTCATTATAGCCAGAGTCAATCTTCCGACTCCCTTGGCAGTAGACGAATCAGCTGGTGTTTCATTAAAACTGTCAACAGACCAGTTACAGGAACAGATGACCCAGGATATGGATGGGATTCTCTGTGTCAACCATTTCATATTCTACTTAAGGCCGCTAGATGAGATTCAAAACCTCATAGTTCAATTGTTGCTGCCAGCTCATGCGAATCTAGAAACTGGTGCTTCTGCACCCTTGTTTCCAAAGCCCTCAGCGAATTTCACTGACGGGAATAGAATTGGCTTTATTTGGCAAACTCCCGTCCTACATCCAGGACAAGAGTTAGCTTTCATAGTGAAATACCAGCTTCCAACGGGTTTGCTAAACCAAGCAGAAGAGATGGAGCTAAATCTTGCTCTAGTTGGAATACTCGCTGCAATGGGTGGTGCCGTTGCAGCTCTCGTCTTTGAGAGAACACCAGCTGCAATACGGAAGCTGAGAGCAACAGGAGAAACCAAACTCAGTGTTGTTTCTCGGCAAGAGGATCAGGTGCTGGCTCTTCTAAAGAAGAAGGGAGGTTCCTGTCTGCAAAGAGATGTCTACGAGGAGTTGAACCTCTCGCAATCTGCAGCTAGCATGATATTGAACACCTTGGAAGAAAGGGGACTAATCAAGAGGTTTCGAGAAGGAAGGGAGAATGTCATACATATAATTGAATGAAACACTATGTCTTAATCCCAAGACGTTCCCAGTTAGGCTCGTTCTTTCTCTGCATGTACTGGAGGTGCGTGGCAAATCCAAACTCCTCGGGTTCATGACCGAAGGCTAGTGCAAGTAGTTCCACAATATGAAGCACATCGAAATTATACTTGTATTCTTCTCCAAAGTGGTTCTGAATCTCCACCTGGCCCAAGTCAAGTTGCAGCTCACAGAAGGGACAGGGAGTTACAATGATATCAGCACCACCAGCCGCAAGTAGACTATCGAACTTTTGCTTTGTGAAGTCCAATGCGGTCTTCACGTCAGCAGTTCTCACTGCTCCACCTGCTCCACAGCAAATCAATTCATCCTTGTAAGGAACGTAATCAGCTCCCGAAGCCTCGCATAGCTCTCTGAATATGTGGGGTCTCTCCGAGTCGTCTTTCTTCTTGACAAGCTTGGGACGCATCCAATGACATCCAGGATGAAGAGCCATTCTAACTCCTTTCAGTGGGCGAGTGACATGCTTTCTTATCTTTTCAAGCCCAGCATTGTTATAGAGCGCATCAACATAGTGGGTAACCTCAATCGTTCCCTTGAATTCACGCCCAATCTCCTTAAGGGCCTCGTTCACAGCCACCCGAAGCTCTTCATCATGCTTAAGCTCATGGTCGGCGTCCCACAAACTGGCAAAACATCCGTTGCACCCAGTAGTGATGTTCGCGTTGACGGCTTCCGCCAGAGTGACATTGCGTGCCGCGATGCTAGCCCAGGTAACCCTATCAAAGGAGCCAAAGACTCCTGGTGCTGGGCAGCACGTTGCACCTTCCATGTCCATTAGTTCCATGCCAAGGTCTTCAAAGACTAGTTCGGCTGCTTTCTGAATGCTCGGATATCGATGCGGAATGATGCATCCAAGAAAATGCATGAATTTCGGTTTCGCCATTGCTATTCCTCCTTTTTCTCCTCTTTTTCAGCAACGAGCTTGTCGAAACCGGTCTTCTTCGCAATCTTCTTGATATCTTCAATTGCTTCTGGATGACTACTTGCATTTGGTGGCACTGGTTTGAGACCTACCTTTTCACGCAGCTTCTCCCAAGATTCCTTCTCAAGTGGAACCGCGTGTCCAGCCTCCAGAACTTTCAGTGCAACCTTTTGGTGCGGAACAAGCATATAGCCCTCAGCAACTGCAACGTTTCGAATTGCTTTAATCACATCTGTGGGCTTGACATCTTGAGGACATCTGTCAGTGCACGTGTAGCATGTTGTGCAGAACCAAAGCTCCGGACCGGAGATGACTTCCTCCTTCAAACCAAGCAGAGCCTTCCTGATGATTCCTCTGACGAGGTAGTTCGTACGGGCTCCTGCAGGACAGCTGCCACTGCAGGTACCGCATTGGTAGCAGCTCTGAATGTTGGGGCCTCCAGTTCTTTTGATCATATCGACAAATTCAGTGTCGACCTCATCAATCACA
>JBHLND010000350.1:0-3186 GCA_048937485.1 Promethearchaeota archaeon | reverse complement strand
AGAAGGATACCTCTACTCCAGTAGCAGCAAATCGGGTAGCTTAACAGGGAGCTGTGTTTCGGCGGTCCTAGCGGCTACTTCACTTGTAGCAATACCACTCATTGGATTCTTTGTGGCTCTTTTATTCATAGCAATAGCTATAGGTTTCTGGCAAAGGTATCTCTCAGGTCTATCATTGATTCAAATTGCTAAGGAGATTGACTGAGTAGCCCGGAGCTTTCGTGGCACAATGTTTATGAGCTGAACGGCAACCAGAGCCACTAATCATGCCGAGGTAGTCAAGTGGCCAAAGACGGTGGACTCAAGATCTAAGGCTTTGACGCCAATGGGATATCCACTCCCGTAGGGGTTCGTTGATTGCCTGCCAATCAGCGCCCGAATCGCGAGTTCGAATCTCGTCCTCGGCACCACTTTTTCTTTTTCCAGACTGCTGTGGGAGAATAAAAAACAAGGTGCGAGAAAGCAAAACGTGAGAAGAAATCAGGTGTGGAATTAGAAGATTGGACTTCATTCCCTATGGGAGCCTGATTGACTTCGATGAATGTGGACTCAGAAAAAAACGAATGTTAGGTGTATAAGAAAGAAAAATGCCTCTCCCGCATCTCGAATTATTGATTAAACATTCAAACCTAGACTGTATTCATTCCTTATCAATAAATTCACGTTACTGGCAGTGATCTTAGAGTCATCGAAAAAAAAAAGAAAATGCTGAAAAAAATCCGTACTAAGCAACTAATAGTCCCAGACTACATGTGCCCCAGTAGAAGCCGACATTGAACCTGTGGCAAAGAACCATTGCCAATACCAGTAACTATACTCTCCAACCTTATATTCTACTTCAATTCGCGCATTGAAATTGGTGAGTTCTGCTCCTGGTGTATAGCTAAATTCGTGTTCTTTATGGACATTAAGCACATAGGAAGCTGATGAATGGACAGTATAGGAATGAACTAAGTTATTATCTATGTAACAACGCATTTTTACATACTTTACAGCGCCATCTGTTGCAGAAGGAAACGGATACCCAAAAAGAATCACAATCTCCATTGCTCGCCATGAATCTACTGATACGTAGAACCATACATTCCGGACGTGCATTAAGCCTGTCTGACCATTGTAAAATGCATCAATGTTAATTATCCCCCAGATAACGACTGCTCCTGTATATATTCGATGAAGCAATCGACAACTAGTATAATATGACGGGTCATACTCTATGTGGCCAGGTACACGTGCTGAAACAG
Source organism: Promethearchaeota archaeon (assembly GCA_048937485.1). Lineage (GTDB taxonomy): Archaea > Asgardarchaeota > Thorarchaeia > Thorarchaeales > Thorarchaeaceae > SMTZ1-83. Next base: position 1,942 of record JBHLND010000350.1, on the reverse strand, counting down.
GCGTGAAACCACAACCGATCACAATTGCCAGCAAAAGAATCGTGGTACTTACTTTCAATAACTTTGAGGTGGTTTTCTTCTTCATCTTGTCACCTCCGAAATGGTTTCTATAGTATATGTATGTTATATTTGTTTTGATAATAAGATGTTTAAATACAAATTAGAATTAGTTCTGGAATCACTGAGATGGAATCATTGAACACGGCGATTGCTAGAATCGCTGATGGACTTAATCCAAAGATCCAATTCAACAAGACTAGACTCCTTTGAGAAATGATTCATCAACGTCGGAAGCCTCAAGATGCAGCAATGACTTGTGACCGGTTCGCGAGTTCGAGCAATCATGCGCTTCGCATAATTGGAGCAAATCTCGTCCTCGGCACCATTTTCTTTGGATAAAGTCAGCACTCATTGCTCACTTTCGAATAGTTTTCATCAGTTTCTTGAGAGGAAAGGTGTTTACCACATCTTCCTCGGTTATCCATCCTCTACGTGCCTGAAAAACGCCAAATTGCATCAAATCGAGGTCGGTAATTTTGTGAGCGTCGGTGTTTATTGCAATCCTTAGTCCCCACCTCTTTGCAGCCCCAAGATTTCCAACATTCAGGTCTAGCCTCTCAGGATTAGCGTTGAGTTCCATGATAACGTTGTTTTCTTTTGCTGCTTCGAATACCTTCTCAAGGTCGATTTCGAATTCAGGCCGCTTGAGCAATAGCCTTCCAGTAGGATGACCGAGAATGTGGGCAAATTTACTCCCCATTGCGCGGCAGACTCGTTCCGTCATTACCCCCTTCGTATCTTTCATTCTACTATGAATTGAAAGTGTTATGACGTCAAGCTGCTCTAGGACAGATTCATCAAGATCCAAATCCCCATTGGCAAGAATATCAACTTCGGCTCCCTTGAGTACCTTCACCTTCCACCTTCCTGAGGCATTGATTTTGTCAATCTCTTCAATGCTTTTGAGAACCCTTTCTTCATCCAGTCCATTTGCTATCGTCAGGCTCTTTGTATGGTCTGAAATACAGTAGTATTCGTACTTCTTTTTGGATACGGCATCCAGCATTTCGTAGATTGTATTCGTACCATCAGACTGGTCAGTATGACTGTGCAAATCGCCGCGAATGTCATTCAAAGTAATGAGTTCTGGGAGATTGCCTTCTTGTGCAGCCTCAATCTCACCCATATCTTCCCTTAGCTCAGGAGGAATGAAATCTAGTCCAATTGCCTTGTATATCCCTGCTTCATCATGGCCTGCAATCTGCTCTTTGCTTCGGAATAGACCGTATTCGTTCAATCTAAGGTTCATTTTCCGACAAATGCTACGAAGCTTAACGTTGTGATCCACATTACCTGTGAAATATTGAAGACCTGCACCAAAACTCTCAGTGGGTAGTATTCTCAGATCAATCTGTAGACCATCTTTCATTCGGATTGATGACTTCGTTGGGCCTCTTGCTATTGTATCTGCAACGCCTTCCACATTCACAAAGGCATCCATTATCTTGGAAGAGTCAGATGCATTGACAAGAATATCTATGTCACCAATTGTTTCACGACGACGACGCAGAGAACCAGCAATGGTAATTTGCCTTACCTCTGGTATCTTTTTTAGCTGCTCGACAACATGTTCTGCAACGGGCATCGCATCAGCTAGAAGTGTACGTGACGTTCCTGCGCGAGCAATCTCAATTCCATTGGCGATGTTTGCTATCGTCTTTTTCCCCATGCCCTTGAGACCGTCAAGCCTGCCCTCCTTCAATGCCTTCTCAAGCGAATCCAAATCTGTAATTCCCAGTTCTTGATAGAGAAGCTTGATTGTCTTTGGACCCACATCTGGTATAGCTTCAAGCTCCCAGACCTTGACAGGTATCTTCTCTCTGAGTTCATCCAGTAGCTTTATGGAGCTGGTGTCAAGAAAAGACTCGATTTTCTCGGCAAT
>JBHLND010000045.1:0-13147 GCA_048937485.1 Promethearchaeota archaeon | reverse complement strand
CATCTTCATCTGCTTTGACAGTGGCGGGAGTTTTGGCTGTCGGACATATGGCAGGAAGGCAAATCCCGATAGACTCACTTGCACATCTCGCATTTGAAGCTGAAGTTACCGAGTTTGGAGAGAGCGGAGGCATGATGGATCACTTCGCATCATCCTACGGCGGTCTCATACATATTGAATTTGATGAGGAAATGAGTGTTACTAGACTTCCCGCAGCTCCAGAGGGGATTGTCATAGGAGATTCTTTAGAGAAAAAAGAAGATACAGTTGGAGACCTGCGATACATCAGAGAAACCGTGGAGAGCGAATACTCGAAACTAGCGAAATCAATACCGGGTTTTAACCAACGAAGAACAGACCTCAACTTAGTGTTAGAACTATCACAAGAAACAGTTGACGGCCCAAGAAGGATGGCAGAAACCACCTTGATGAACAGAAACCTCACTCGTCGAGCCCTCGCCTTGCTTAGGCTGAAGAATCCTGACCCTGCAACTCTTGGGGAGATGATTAGCGAGCATCACAAGTACTTGAGAGATGGATTGAATCGCTCAACTGACAAAATAGAGAAACTAATTGAAGTATCAATGGACTCTGGCGCACTTGGTTGTAAGATCAATGGAAGTGGTGGTGGAGGGACAATGATGGCCTATGCTCCAGGGAGGGAGAATGAAGTAGCAGCCGCTATGAGAAAGGCTGGAGGAAAACCATACATTGTGAAGGTTGGCACAGGTGCTACCCTCACAACGATTGATGATTGAATCAACTACTCTCCGCTAGTTCCTTCATTCTTGCCTCAACAACCTCAAGGATCTCATTCTTCAGTTTCTGACCCTCGGTAAGTATCTTCTGCACTTCATCTGAAGCCTTCTTCACAAATCCCTGGTCCTTGATATTGCCCAGGTTAATTCGGACATTCAATGCAGCACCCTCAATTGCTGCCATTAATGCGTGGGCCGCTACACCAGCATCGGTAATAGAGTTGATGTTTCCTTTTTGAGCCGCAGCAAGTCCATGATTCATAGCACTTAGAGAATGACGCATAGTAGACAAGGGGATTTCTGCTGCATGAATTGTTGCTTTCTCAGTAGCCTCTGCCTTGGCTTTCTTCTCTTTATCCGATTCCTCAGGCAGCCTGAATGTTTCCATTACGTCATCAAAAGCAGCTGAATCCTTCTCTACGAGGTCCATAAGCACACCTCTTTCGTAATCCACTGCATGGCGATGCTCAATCATTTCCTCCTTTATTGCAACGAATTTACGGCCGGATAGGGATAGTCCTGTAACCATACCTACTAGAGCAGCACCATAGGAACCCATTGCTGCTGCAACACTGCCACCTCCTGGTGTGGCACGTGCTCTCTTTACTTGGTCGCCGAACTCAATGAGGGACATCTCTGAGAAGGTCTTCTCCCTAGGGTCTTCAGCACCGCCCAGATAGTAAAGGTCGAGAATCATTGACTCATCGAGTTTCTCTGGCCGAAGATAGTACCTTAGTGCATCAAGAAGGGCAAACAGAGGGACCATACCAACAATCTCAGTTTCTATGACAGTGGCTCCGAAACGCTGAGCCTCCAGCTTCACCATTTCAAAGACTTGGTGGATCTTGGTTCGTCTTGGATGAGTAAGGTTCAATGACACTTGAACGCAATTCTTTGCAGGAAGGTCAAGTCCAATTCCTTGGACGTTCACAAATCCTCCAGTTAATCCCCTAACGACATTAGCGCAAGACTTTGCTACCTCTATGTCTGTTGTATTGAGATTGAAATTGATAGCAATAAGGAAATTGCGTGCTCCCGTGGCTGTGGCCCCAGCAGTAGGGTGAATCTTGGTTGGACCATAATCGGGATCCTTGCTTGAATCCTCACCAATGAGTTCTCTTAGTCCCTCAAATTCTCCCTCTCTTATATTGGGCAGGTCCGCTCTCTCTGGACGTGCGGCGGATTTGTTGTATAGATAAACGGGCACATTGCACTTGCTTGAGAACTCCTTGGCAAACTCCTTGGACAATTCAATGCATTCTCCCGTTGTTGTTCCATGCAATGGAATAAAGGGTACAACATCAACTGCCCCCATTCTTGGATGAGCCCCCTCATGTTTGGTCAGGTCTATCTTCTCGACAGCAAGTTCAGCAGCCTTCAAGGCAGCTTGCTTTACCTTCTGGGGTTCACCAATAAAGGTGAAAACCGAGCGATTGTGATCGGGATCAAATTCCATATCCAGCAGGCGAACACCTTCAACACTACGGATTGCATCCGCTAATGCATCAATGACATCTTTCCGTCGGCCTTCTGAGAAATTAGGAACGCACTCAATGATTTTCACAAGAGTCACCGGTGCCCGGTCGGAACGACATAGCACAAAAGCGTTTGGGATTGGTGTTTTCCTAGAATTATCGCTTGATTTGCGCGGTATATGCATCTAGCACATTCTGCAGGAGCATGGTGATAGTCATTGGACCAACACCACCGGGAACGGGAGTAACACACATTGCTTTCTCTTTCACACTCTCGAAGTCCACATCTCCATGTGGAGTGGAAACATCAATCACGACTGCATCATTCTTTATCATATCAGCAGTGATAAAGAACGGATCCTCGTCACTCTTTCTTCGTCCTATCGCCGTGACTAGAATATCAGCCTGACGTGTAAAGCTTGGTAGGTCTTTAGTCCGTGAGTGGCAGACTGTCACAGTGGCATTACGATTCAGTAGTAGAAAGATGAGAGGCTTTCCCACAATTGTTGACCTATTGACTATGACGGCATGCTTCCCAGAGAGATCATTCATACCAATGTAATCTAGAATTGTGACAATACCATGAGGTGTTGCTGCACTCAATTCCTCCCCTCCATAGAAGAGACGGTAGACATTGGCAGGCGAGAATCCATCAACGTCCTTAAGGGGATCTATAGCTCCGATGATTGTCTTCTCGTCAATCTGCTTTGGAAGGGGCAACTGTACAAGTATCCCATGGACTGTAGAGTCCTTGTTTAGCTTCTGTATGAGTGAGAGGAGCTCTTCTTGACTAGTTGACTCTGGAAGGTCATAATGGTCTGAAAGAATTCCGGCCTTATTCGAAGCCTTGTGTTTCATTCTGACATACATCTGCGATCCTGGGTCCTCACCCACAATCACGGTGACAAGTTTGGGAGCAATTCCATGTTTCTCTATGAGAAACTCAACCTCCGCCTGAACCTTGGCGCGAATTCTGTTAGAGAGTCTTTTGCCCTTAATCACATGTTCTTCGCAGATTGGCTTCAATTCATCATCAGAGGACATCTTCACTCACCCAGTTAGAATACTCCTGATATATTGCCATCATCATCGACATCCATCCCGAAGGCAGCAGGCTCTTCAGGTAGACCTGGCATCAGTCTGATATCACCCATGTAAATAACGATAAAGCCAGCACCGTTACTGACATCTGCACCCTGCACCTCAACATTAAATCCTGTAGGTCGACCTTTCAGGCCGCTTTGGTCAGAAAGACTGAATTGCGTCTTGGCAATGCAGACAGGCAGGCTGCCATAATCCCGTTTCTCCAATGAGCGGATACGCCCGCGTGCCCCTGTTGTATACTCTACGTCAGTTGCCCCATAGATTTGCTGCGCAACCTTCTTGATTTTCGTCTTAATAGGGTCGTTAAGGTCATAGGTGTAGTTGACACCCTTAGTAGGATTGTCCTTCATTTCTTGAAGCAAAGACTTGGCAACATCTTTACCACCTTCACTTCCTTTGGTGAAGACCTCGGAAACTTCCATCTTCCAACCTTTCTCTTCGCAGTACTTGCGGAGAGTTTCGATTTCCTCATCAGTATCGTCAGGAAAGCGATTGAGAGCTACAACAGCAGGCGATCCGAAGTTGTGGATGTTCTCCATATGTTTCTCTAGATTTGGGAATCCCTTCTCAAGGTCATCATTTCCATGAAACTTGAGTGCACGAATCGTGGTAATTACAACACACCCATCGACATTGAAATTCCCTTGACGCGTTACGATGTTGAAGAACTTCTCAGCACCCAAGTCAGCACCAAATCCAGCCTCGATGACAACGTAGTCAAAGAAACGCAATGCAATGTCAGTAGCGATAATTGAACTTGTTCCATGGGCGATATTGGCAAAAGGACCAGTGTGGATTAGTGCAGGAGTGCCTTCACAAGTCTGCACTAGATTCGGCTTGAGGGCATCACGAAGAAGCACGGCCATCGCACCTTCCGCTCGAAGGTCTTTAGCATACATCTCTTTTAGCTGCTCCGACCTTGCAACTAGGATATTCCCTAGTCGCTGCTTCAAGTCTGAATAGCTCATCGAAAGACCCAAGATTGCCATCACTTCCGAAGCAGATGTAATGACATAGCTATCTTCTCTTGGGAATCCATCGAACCTGCCTCCTAATCCGACAATTACCTTCCGTAATGCCCGATCATTCATGTCAACATTTCGGGGCCAGTAGGTTCGCCTTACATCAATCTCTGGTTGGTGGTCATGGTGTATGTAGTTGTCAATCATGGCCGAGAGTAGATTTCCAGCAGCTGACACAGCAGGAAAATCAGACGTAAACATGAGGTTAATTTGCTCAAAGGGTTCTACTCGAGATTTACCGCCACCAGCGGCTCCACCCTTCACTCCAAACACTGGACCAAGAGAAGGTTGCCTTAGAGCGACAACAGCCTTATGACCCAATGAGTTGAGTGCCATTGATAATCCAATTGAATTGGTTGTCTTTCCTTCGCCGGCGGGGGTCGGATTGGTTGCAGTTACCAGAACCAATTTGCCTTTTCTTGCCCCCAATGTCTTTCTTATATCAAGATTGATCTTCGCGATGTATTTCCCATATTGCTCTAGGAATTCCTCGGAAATCCCTGCTTTCTCTGCAATCTTTGTAATCTCTATCATGGCAAATCAGTCTCCGGTTCCAGCGCGCTTGTCGCGACTCTATTTACCATTGTTAATAAAGACAACCCTAGGGGAACTAATGCAATGGAGCAAAGTCAATCCATCGGGATTGATTTACGCCAATTGAAAACCAAGAAGAATCTCAGTACCAGCAGGTTCTGAATCATTCAGAATGTCAGATACGGATAGAGACGCTCCACATACTTCAGTCAATCCCTTGATGAGAGCAAGACCAAGACCAGAGCCAGGCACATCCGGAACGGAGGAGTCATGGGATGCATTGAGGTAATCCTTGACCTGCTTTGGCATTCCTCCCGCATTGTCGGAAATGGTGATGTAATGATATCCGTTCCTCATACCTTTGGTTTGAATGAGGACTTTGCTTCCCCCATGCCTGAGTGAATTGTGCACAATATTCCATAGGAGTTCCTCGACGAGTTGATTTGAATATACTAAGGGATTCTGCTCCAGATTGATGGCAAGGCGATCACCCTTTAATCCATGCTCTCGTCGTACTCGCAAAGCGACATTTTCAGCCATTTTTGCCAGATGGAGGGGAGTATGACTGGCTTCAAGACGAAGTAATGAGGCTGAAATCTCACGCATGCTTTCACAGAATTTTATGGCATCCTCCATTGCCTGCGAGGCAATCATGAGTCTAAGGCTTGTGTCAGATTCAGCCTGATGAGCTTCAAGGGCCAAGCTAGCAGTTTGCACGTAGCCTCGAATGTCATGCTGTAGAGTCATGGACATTAATTCCGCAAGGTTGTATTGCTTTCGTAGATTATCAGTAGTGATGTCAGCATAGAAACCCATCAAGCTAGCACCAGTTATAATAATCCCAATAGCCTGGAGAATTGCAGCTAGGTATGGAATGCCACTCAGGAGAAGAAGAGAATAGAGGAGTCCTGAAAAGCCCCAGGTCAGGAATCCAATAATAGCAAAGGCCCATGCTATTCCAAGACCGCGGTGCATTCCTTGGATTGCAGCAACCGAAGTGAAGCAGGAATATGCTACCAGAATTTGTATTGGAGTGTACGTAGCAAAGAGCGGCAGCGCAAAAGCTAATCCAAGTACACAGAGCAATATTGCTCCGATGAAAGCCACAAGATAGAATGGAAAACGCTTCCCAAGTTCCGTATTTCCGTGTGCTGCATCAAGAATAATGATTGATGCTACAGCCATGGAGGGTAGAGCTATGAAGTCAACCACCTCTGTGAATTCGGAAACACGAATTATAGATGATGCGGCGCCAGCCGAGAATAGCGTCCAACCTACACTCCAGAGAACAAACTTGCGGTTTACGGCATACTTGAGAAGACTGATAGAAACCTGAAGAAGAAATGCAGCACCTAGGACAATTAATGTCATGTCCTTTGCAACGGTGAAATCAGCTAATTGCATTCCATCAAGCTCCCAGCTCCATATCAACCAACCTTGACAGGTTGTGGCGTGTCGAACGAAGCTCCCACTGTTATTAAATATTCAATTATGTTAGTTTATAATATTTTTCCTGTAGTATTTCTTTGCCTGCAAAAATTGTCAATTCGTTTCGGGTTATTTGCCAAAGGGAATAAAGGGCCGTGTGCAGTACTAGTTCTGTTGATTGAAATGGACCAGTTACCGCTTGATGCTTTGCCGGAAGCACTCCCAGACGGAATTGATGTTGAGAAATACGTGATTTGCACCTACTATGCGGGCCTTCCACCTTTCATCGATGCTCGCCAGGTTGCGCATTTTGCTGCAATTGAGCAGACCACGGGTACATGGACGCCTGTACCTGGAGAAACTCCAGAAGTCAGAAAGCGACATGTTGCAAAGGTCATCGGGATCTACGAGGTGCCGTTCTACGAGTATAGCATCCCAAAGGATTTGGAGAGACGGCAGTATATACTGCAAGTTGCTTTTCCGTGGGAAAACTTCGGCCAGCAGATTCCAATGCTTCTAAGTACTGTAATTGGAAACATCAGCCTCTATGGGAGGATAAAATGCCTTGATATGCGATTTCCAAAGAGCTGGCTTAAGGGCTTCAAAGGCCCAAAATTCGGAATAAAGGGATTGAGAAAACTTCTGAATGCAAAGAAGAGACCGTTGCTAAACAACATGATCAAGCCCTGCGTCTACACAGAAGCCAAAGTCGGAGCGGATTTGTGCTATCAGGCAGCTGTTGGAGGAGCGGATATTGTCAAGGATGATGAGCTCCTTGCGAATCCGAAGTTCAACACTCTGGAGGAACGAATCCCTCTCTTCATGGAGGCAATCGACAAGGCAGATGCTGAGAAAGGGGAGAAGACTCTTTTCACTGTTAACATCACTGATCGTATTCCCCAGATGTTTGACAATGCTGAAAGAGCACTTGAGTTGGGTGCAAATGCCCTCATGATCAACTTCCTAGCAGTGGGCTATTCTGCTTTCCGCCATGTCTGCGAGGACCCATCCATCAACGTTCCAGTACTCGCGCACATGGATATCACTGGAGCGTTGAGTTATTCGCCCATAGTAGGAATTGCCACAAACATTGTAATCGGGAAACTTCCGCGAATCTGTGGATCAGACATTACCGTATTCCCAGCGCCCTACGGAAAAGCGCCTCTACTCAAGGAGCGATTCATAGGAATGGCGAAGGACATGGTAATGCCTTTGCACCATATCGGCCAAACCGCACCAATGCCCAGTGGAGGAATCTCTCAGGGAATGGTAGACGAAGTGGTCAAGGACTTGGGAATGGACATTGTAGTCGGTGCAGGAGGCGCAATTCATGCCCATCCTGATGGACCAGCTGCGGGCTCACGAGCTTTCAGGCAGGCATTTGATGCAATTCTAAAGGGAATATCAATCAAGAAGGCCTCTCAGGAACATGAGGAATTGAAACGTGCTCTTGATTCATGGGGTACCGGACCAACTGGATTTGATTTGTGAGTGAACCGCCAAATCAGACGTTGCAGGTGAACGTAATGGCTAAGCTAAATGACTCCATAGAGATTGGTAACGTGTACGTAAAGAATCGATTTGCATTGCCGCCAATGGTTTCAAACAAGTCAACACTGAAAGGAGAAGTAACTAATTACCTCCTTGACCATTACGAGCGACGAGCTGCTGGGGGAACGGGACTGATTATCGTCGAGGCATCTGCGATTGCATGGGAGCATCGCATTGGCAGGAGAAATATTGGCATCCATGACGATGCGATGATTCCAGGACTAAAGCAACTTGCTGATGTGATAAAGAAGCACGGAGCTGCTGCATTCATACAGATCAACCATGCAGGCGCAAAATCTGGGGTGGCCACAAGATTCGTAGGTCCATCCAATGTTCCAATTCTCAAAGGTAAGATACCTGAGATGCTCACTCATGATGAGATGGAACAGATTACGCACTGGTTTGTGGAAGCAGCCAGAAGAGCCAAGGAAGCAGGATTTGATGGTGTGGAGATTCATGGTGCACATTACTATCTACTAAGCACGTTCCTATCAAGTTCGACGAACAAGAGAACTGATCAATACGGAGGAGGAATAGAAGAGAAAGCAAGATTCCTTGTTGAGATAATTCAGGAAATGAGGAAAGCCCTTGGGGACTATGCCATTATTGTAAGGATTAACGGTATTGAGAATGTTGAAGACGGGATAACAATGGAAGAAGGTGTTGAGATAGCTCAGATACTGGAGAGGGCAGGTGTTGACGCTATTCATACCTCTTGCGTTGTGGATCCTGCGTACAATCCGGACATCAAGGCAATATTTGGAGAGGGGGATGCGCCAAAGGAGCTAGACGGATTCCCGTTTGATTGCTGTCTTCCCTCTTCATCAGCCATGAAGAAGAAAGTGAAGATTCCAGTAATTGGTGTGGGTATGGTGAGGGATGAAGCTCTGGCAAGACGGGCTGTCGAAGAGGGACACTGCGACATTATTGCAGTTGGCAGGGGTATGCTTGCCGATTCAGAATTTGCATTCAAGATTCTTAATGGCAGAGGAAATACAATCAAGCCCTGGCGGCACTAATGCTTTGCCTGATAACCTTAAAATCGAAGAGAACTGTCCTGTGAGGTATGAATCATTCGGAGATACTTAAGGAGTCAGTAGTTAGTTGGTTACTGGAGAAGGAGAATCCAAGTGTTCGTTACTGGGCACTCCAACATCTTGAGGATAGGAAACCGTCAGACAAACTTGTCCAAGCGGCTCAAGATGACATTATGGCTTCTGACTGTGTTCGTGCATTCTTTTCTGCCATGGAGGACAACACTCACTGGGGGAAGCCTGATGACATGTACAATCCGAAGTACAGAGCTACAACTCACAATCTACTCATTCTGGCAGAGATGGGCGTGAAACGGAATGAACTCATTGAGAATGCAATAGAGCATCTCTTCCAATTCCAGAGAGATTCTGGACACTTCCTAATAGAACTTCCAAAGACTGAGAAAGGGCGTGCAAGTGAAGTTAAGGATGGATGCTGTATTGACGGGAATATCCTGTACTACCTAAACCACTTTGGGTTATTGGAGGATTCAAGAACTCAGAAACTGATTGACTTCCAAGTGGACTATTATGATTGGGATGTTACCGGGTGGAAATGTAGAGCATTTCCTATCGACCCCAGCAAAGCATTCCCTGCCAATTGCTACATGGGGAGAGTAAAGAATCTGCGAGGGCTCGCAACAATACCCAAGGCGAAGAGGTCAAAAGAAGTTCAGAAAATTATCGACAGGGAAATCGAAGTCATCATGGAAAACGGGGTATACAAGTACCTACGGACACCTGACGGAAAGAGAAAGGACAAGGAGGGGTGGAAACGGTTTGGCTTTCCATTATTCTACCAATCAGATCTGCTTGAAGTTCTAGACACTTTGACAGGACTTGGAGTTTGCGAGGACTGGATGCAGGAGCCAATTGATCTTGTTTTGTCTGCTAGACAAGACGATGGCAAGTGGCTGCTGAAACATACATTCAATGGGAAGATGATCTGCGATTTTGAGGAAAAGCACAAGCCTTCGAAATGGATTACTCTCAGAGCATTGAGAGTGCTCCGTAGATACTTCTCCTAGGTTGACACTTCCAACATTCTATTCTAGCCGCTCTGGCGGAATGATTACTTTGTAGTCACCAGTTGTATGCGAAGATCTTAGCTCCATAAGACCAAATCCGATGCCAAAACAGAACACTACTGGTTCGGGATTTAGCTTGATGAAAACTGCGTCAGCAAGCTCTTCAGGATCAGTATTTTCAGCCATTCTCAAGATGCGCTTCTGCTGGAAAGCCCAACGCCCTTCCTTTGTATCAAATGGCAAGATCTTTGCAGTGCCACGAAACATTGCGTAGCTTGCTGGGGCAAAACGAATGTAGTAATGGGGAAATGTCACAACTAGGGAAACATTCGGATTACGTTTGATGTTGCGGGTCTTTGCATACTTCTTGCCAGTCACTATATAGAAACAGAATTTGGAAGCGGGAGGAGATACTCCATATAGAATTCCAGTGGAGTGGGGTCGACCCTTTGGATCAATTGTTGTGAGAACTCCAAAGGTTTTCTTCCTGATTTCCTTTTCCAGAAAATCAAATGAGAATCGCTCCTTGGGCATCATATCACCTACTTGTTTAGTCTGCGATATATTGCTTTGTTGCTCTTGTAGATGTTAAGAAACTCCTTGTATAATTCATCATAGATTTCTCTGTTCTCGGGATTCGGATAGAATTCCTGAGAGAACTGTATCAAGCTGGGAATCTCATCAAAGGTGCAGATACCAAGACCTACTGCACCAATCAACGCAGCTCCACGCGCATTTGCATAAATGGGGTCTCTTACTCTGCGAATGGTACGATTCATTACATCAGCATAGATTTGACACCAAATGTCCGATTGCGCTCCGCCACCAATGATATTCAATGGATTCATTGGCCGTTTGATGAATTTCTCCACTAGCTCCATTAGCCAGCGGCTATTGAACGCTACTCCCTCAAACACTGCACGAATCATGTCTTCGCGCTTTACAGGTAGTGAAACATTGTGGAACCCGCCCCTCAAGGTATGGTCTTCAACAGGAGTGCGTTCCCCATAAAGCCACGGAGTGAAAATCATTTTCTGGCTACCAGGCGGCACATGCTCAACAATCGAATCAAATTCTTGGTAGACCTTGTATTTGCCGTAGCGTTCTGGATCATCAGGGAAGAACAGATTATCACGCAGAAATGTCAGGCAGGCTCCTGCTGATTCTTGCTCGTTAGCAACGAAGTACCGTCCCGGGATCGCAGAGGGTAGGGACGCCATGTTATGTGAAATGTCGGTTTTTTTAAAGGGGACATGGCAAACAACCCAACTACTGGTGCCAATGTATACATGCCCTTCGTAGTTCCGAACTGCTCCAGAACCAACTATTGCCGAGTGAATGTCTGCTGAACCGACGACAACCTTGGTTTCAGGGCCAAGTCCAATTTCGTCAGCGACTTCCTTCCTGACATTACCGAGCGTGTCGGTCGAATACATCAATGGAGGGAGTTTCTCACGGGGGATGCCGAGCTTCTTGATCAATCCGTCGTCGTATTTCATATTTGAAATGTCGCGTGTATCAGTGACCCAATGTAGCATAATGGAGTCGTAGGATGCAGCGAATTTCCCTGTTAGCTTAAGGTTGATGAAGTCCTTGCACTCAAGAAAATTGAAGGTCTGCCTGTAAACCTCAGGATGTTCATTCTTTAGCCACAGAATATGAGCAATGGGGTCTTTCCCACTGTTTGTGGGAATGCCTCCGGTTTTCCTAAGCCAACGCAGGACATTCAGGATACCATAGCCTTGGATGTTGATGATGCCCTTCAACACCTTTGAGATGTATGGCTTCCCCCTAGTGTCCATCCAAATAATTGCGTTCCACAGAGGGGTGCCAGCCTCGTCGACAGCCACAGTACCAGACCATTGGCTTGACACTGAGATTCCTACAATCTGATCGACCGGAACGTGTCCGCCTTCAACTAGACGTCTACAGCAATTCTTGAATGCAGTCCACCATAGCTCTGGATCTTGCTCAGCACCGCCGCCAGCTATCAATTCAAGTGGTGTTTCCTCAAATTCAAATGCCAATACCTCGCCGCAGGAGTCCGTCAATGCGACTTTCATAGCAGAAGTGCCATTATCGACGGCTAGTAGGTATTTCTCATCATCAGTTGCCATCAAGAGCCCCATTATGGGAATGTCAAACGGGCTAATATGGGATTCGAGAATCAGATGTCTATTCTTTCGACGTTTCCTTCATGGTTCATTGATTCAATGATTAGGGGGGAACCCTCTCCCGTGACCTCTTTCAAACCTAGCACATCCTTCATCATGAGAAGAAGATCCATTGGAACAATACACCCTTCAGGAGGCAGCACACCCTTCTCTGTGATCTTGCCTCGCTGCATGAGAATTGCTCCAAGAGCAGCGGGAATGCCCGTTGAGTCCCCCATTGCCCGACCTACGGATGCCAAAGAGAAACTGTATTCATGTGGTTTGCCTTCAAGGATTCCTCGAACTCTAATCTTGAGGCACCCTCTTTGTTCTCCGAAGTCTGCTTCTTCCAGAATGCGCTCTCGTTCCTTAAGAATGTAGGAAATAGCGAAGTTGATGGGAATTACCTGCTGGCCCCGAACGTCAATAGCCTCTTCATCGACCATTCCCAGTCTCACAATCTCTCGAATCATGTTGTAATACTCTGGAGGGATAACACAACCAAGGTTAGTCACTCGCTTGCATTTGATGTACTTTGGAAGAGTAATTGTTTCTGGATGAGGATAGCAATAGCTTCTATAAGTTCCAACTAGAGGATAGTCCACGTCTTCCTCCAAAGCAATTCCGCTTTCTTCGAAGTACTTGACCGTTGTGAACTTTCCGTCCAAGTACATCGGAATATCAGCCAGCATGCTGTGAATTCGGTGTGCGATAACAGCAGGTCCTTCTCTAACATCTCCCCCATGAACATGGAGGATATCGATTGCATCAACTTCATCAAGCATCGCATCAGCACAAAACTTGGCGAGCAGGTTTGCTACTCCTGGCGATCCGCCCATCCCTGTTAGAGCAGTTATGCCAGCTTTCTTGGCAGCATCATCCATCTTAAGTAGAGCCTGTGTGGCATCGAAATCATCACAGACATCCACGTAGTTGATACCTTCCTCAATCACTGCCTTCAGTACTATCGGACCTAGTTTGTAGAAAGGCCCGCAAACATTGAGCACCATGTCGGCGCCCCGAATCACTTCTTTGATGTTATCGGGATTAGTGGCATCAA
>JBHLND010000044.1:0-13165 GCA_048937485.1 Promethearchaeota archaeon | reverse complement strand
ACATTACAGCCTACAGAACTGGAGCAGCAGGAGCTGTAGCGGCAAGTGTACTTGCGCGGAAGGATTCGAAGAAAGTTGGAGTGGTTGGCACAGGAACTCAAGGTAGGATGCAGATTCATGCATTGAGGGAGATCTTTGAGCTTGAGGAGATTAGAGCATGGGACATCGATGATGCAGCAGCAAGGAGATACTCCAAGGAAATGTCTGAGAGTCTTGGAATTCAAGTTATAGCCTCAACCAACCTAGAGGAGGTTGTATCAGGTGCTGATATTGTTGTATCAGTAACGCCGTCACGAAGACCCCTTGTGAAATCGGATTGGATTGACGAGGGCATGCACATCAATGCAATAGGCGCTGACGGCCCTGGTAAGCAGGAATTGGAGCCATCAATTGTAGCGAGGGCTGATAAAGTGGTTGTTGACAGTCTTTCCCAATGCAGAAGAATCGGAGAGATTCAACATGCTCTGGCTCAGGGCCTTATCTCAGAAGACAGTATACATGCAGAGATTGGTCAAATCCTTGTAGGTGAGAGGACCGGCCGAGAGTCTGAAAGGGAAATCACTCTCTTCGACTCAACTGGACTGGCTGCTCAAGATATCGCAGCAGCATATGTTGTCTATCAGGAAGCTAGGCAAAGAAACGTAGGAATCACAACCAAGCTGCTTGATTTCTGAATTATCAGAGAGATGGTGTCATGAGAACTACAACTCTAGATGCGATTCAAGAGGCGCACTCCATAATTGGTGACTTTGTCAAGAGAACTCCTCTGATCCATTCAGAGTATCTCAGCGATTACTGCAAGGGCGAGGTCTTTCTCAAAATGGAAAATCAACAACACACCAGCTCTTTCAAGATACGAGGGGCTCTCAACAGGATGTCAGAGTTGAGTCAGGAAGAGAAGGAGAGAGGTGTTGTAACTGCATCATCAGGAAATCATGCTCAAGCTGTTGCACTAGCTTCGCAAAAGCTTGGTATCCATGCAACAATCGTTGTTCCTGAACATGTTTCCAAAGCCAAGTTGAGCAAGATTCGGAAATTCGATGTGGAAGTCGTTCTTGAAGGCGGATTTGATGATGTGGAGGTTAAGGCAAGGGAGATAGCGAGGTCCCAAGGAAAGACCTACGTTAGTCCCTATAATGATCTTGCTGTGGTTGCCGGTCAAGGTACCATTGGAATCGAAGTTATTGAGGAATTGGACCATTTCGACTCAATCATTGTACCTGTGGGCGGAGGAGGATTGATTGCTGGAATTGCTGTTGCCGTGAAGAACTTGAATCCAGAAGTGCAGGTTATTGGGGTGCAGACACCAGGGTCTCGAACTATGTACGAATCGTGGCTACAAGGAGAAGTGGTTCGTATTGAAGAGGGGGAAACTCTTGCTGAGGCATTTCTAGGAGGAGTTGAGGAAAACTCAGTCACTTTGGACATGATTATGGAGTATGTGGATGAGATAGTGCTGGTGCAAGAGGAAACTGTTGAAGAAGCTATTCGATTACTATGGAATCAGGAGAAACAGATTATTGAGGGGGCAGCAGGAACAGCGTTAGGTCCGTTGTTGGAAACTCCGCAGCGTTTTGTAGGCAAGACTGTTGTGGCAATTGTCAGCGGGGGGAATATAGAGAGGTCATTTTTTGAAAGAATAATTGGAACAGCACAGGAGAAGAAACACTGAAACTTATGGTGTTCTTATGCATCGGCAATTCTATCAGAGTGGCTAATCTTCAATCCATGCGAATTTTCGTTGCAGGGTCTTGGGGTAGACGCTCTTCCAATCATAATCGACCTTTTGACACCACCTGTAGACTACTCTTGGATGGATGTAAGACTTAAGCGATGTGCCAAGATTCCATGTTCTGCAGGATTTTGCCAGAGCATAGTCGGTTTCAATCTTCTTCTTTGCTAGTTTCGCTTTCTCAACTCCTGCACGAGCCGTGTCGACTGACTTCTGGCCTCTTGCAATACGTAGTAAGGACTTTTCCTTGAAGGAGGTGAAAGCCATTTGCTTCTTCTCGAAGGACTCTTTGCTCTTTTCATAGCGGTGTCGAGCCCTCGATAGTCCCTCTTCTGCTCGATCTAGTCTGTCCCTTGTGCGTTCAATGCTTTCCTGGGCATCCTCAAGACGTTGCTTCTTTGTTGTCTTGCCCTTCCGCTTGCTAGACCTGGTTTTTCTTTTTCGATTGCGAGCGTTGTCCCATGCCGTCTTCGCACTATTTCGTTTCTCACGCCATGCTAATACAGATTGCCAATTCTTCTCTACAGAGGATTTCTGTTGTTTGACCGCAGACTGTCTTTTGTCAAGGTTCTGTTTCTCTTTCCTTTTGAGAGCTTTAAGCTTCTTGTTTTGCTCTCTGAGTTTGGCTTCGGCTTTTCTAACACGGGCATCAGCCTTCTCAATTCGCTCCAAGTATCTGTCAGATGTGCGGTCCCAACCTGCCGGTGCCTGTTTGGTGTGATTCATCACTCGAGCAACCTCAAGGTTTGCTCTCTTGAATGCAGCTTTCTTTATGAAATCGGGGTCAACTGGACGCGCCTTACTCCCCTTTAGTTCCTCCTGCATTGTGAGTGTTGCATGAAATGTACGGAACACTTTTGCTGAGAGATCTTTGTCAACCTTGCTTAGGAATCTGTTCACATGCGTGCTTCCAATGCTTGGAAAGATTTGCGCGGGCTTCTTTGGATCTACTCTGGTCCGTCCCTTACGAGACTTGTAGGAGGAGACTCGTTCTTCAGCCCGCTCATATAGCTCCCTGAAAACATCAAAGACCACTGGAGACATTTCCAGCTCCTTATGCCAAGGAACACTGTCCTTTCCTAGGAAGTCGAATACAACAGTATTCTTTCTGAAGGAAATATGTTCTATTCGAAGTGTTGTTGCGCCAACCGTATCAGCCTCATCAGGGTCCTTCTCGTCACCAACTCGTAGACTCAATACGTCAATCAGATAACAAGCAGCAGCAACCATTCTTGTCTTGTAGTCCTCAGACTGAAGACCATCCATTATGTGGGCGCGAATATCATCCATCTTTCGTCCCAATTTTACTGCCTTATCGAACTTGGCAGCCTCACGTTCCTGTTTGATAGGCGTACTATCATGCAACCAAAGGTACTTCACCTTACCAGTCAGTTCATCCTTCCACTTGGCAATCCACATGGAATCTGGTACCCAAACAATATTGCCCCAGTTGCCTTCAGGAATTGGCGCATCAGGACTCAGATTCAACGTGATGTCAGGCTCCGTTGCTCCCTTTTTCCACCTACCACGAAGCGGATGCTCACCTCTACCCATGAATATACCGGATGGCTCGGTCTGGTAGTTTCCCAGCTCCATTCGTTCACCATCTACAATTGCATAACCATAGTGCTCTTTGAGAAGTTCTCGCTGCTCCTTCCGAGCTTCTCGTGCAGCTTTCTTCTCCTCCTTCGTCATAGTCTCCTTGGCTGCTCGTTCTTGCTCAACAAATTCGATGACTGATGAGAAATCGATTTCCTCTATGCTCAAGGGAGGATTGACACCAAGAGCCTTTGAGAAATCCATCATGAAGTTCTCAATAAAGACAGGATCTTCAACATAAGGAGTGCCTAGTTTTCGCACCCAAGCAACGGCCATCTCCTCCTGAAGCTGTGTGAGTGTAAGCGGCCTTCCCCGCACTGTAATATCGAATTCATGTGCTTCTGGGGGTTTGAGAACGATGATTCCGTGATGGATGAAGGATTTCATTCAGATTCCTCTGGGATTATGTGGTCGAATTGATACTAACAAAAGGGTTATTGTTTTGGTACAAAGAAAATCACGAGTTGTCAGTAATGGACAAAGAAGTTGACGAGCTACTGGAAAAGCTTTTGGAAACTCGAGTAGACCGCAAACCAAAGACTGATGCTGAGCGAAGACGCAAAAATCTCGACCAATACTATAAGGTCTACTATCTGAACAAGTTAATTGCTGAAATGGAGGGTGTGAAGGTAAAGGTTCGTGCCTTAATAGCATCAGATGAAGAGTATGCTCAAGTATGTGAACTTCTGGACTCGGTTGTCAGCCGACTCGCATACACCAGATTCGAAACCAGAATGGAATTGCAGACTGAACGATGAGTTTAAAACAATCAACCCAGGATTGCGGTCCTAGCGACCGTAGTCTAGGGGTTATGATATAGGCCTTCCAAGCCTGTGACCCGGGTTCGATTCCCGGCGGTCGCACCATCTTTCTCTCTCATAGTAGCCTATGATTTCTGGAACCTCTTTTTGACCACATTCACCTTCTGCGAATATGTCCAAAGAGCCTCTGCGCATACATGCCAAGCCATCATGACCTCACGGTCCAGCTCAAAATGTCTCTCGAATAGCTGGCTCACTTCCTGACTGAGGTCGCCGTGGGGAAAAGCGCCAATTCCAAGAATAACGGGTATGGACACATCCTCCGGGTATGCACCACCAAGAGCATCAATAGTAGTTTGCTCCCCGCCTTCTACAAAGAGAATAGTCCTGGCATTAGGGTCGTTCTGCTTTAGGTTAGAAATCAATTCCTGTAGTGTTAAGGGCATTATCTTTAGTAGTGGCGCATTTTGCGTTGGCACCTGACCCTTGTCCAGAAGCTGCTCAAATAGACCGATGAATCTATCATAGTTGCGAGGAAGACGAACATCCGGCGAGATTTCGACTATTCTGCCATCCTGAAGATGGAGGTGAACTCCAAGTAAACCCTCTTTACACAGGGGTGTTTCCAGCAAAGTCAGTAAACTGAGGAAAGTGATATCGGGACGTCCTCTTCTGTGAGAGTTTCCTAGGTTAGTCATTGCTCTTCCGTGGACACTCTGATCCAAGAGAAGCTGATTGGGTTTCTTTTTTCTTCTTGAGGCATGTTTTTGGATCTGCTTGATAGCAGTGAGCTCCCTCGGAACCTGCTCGATTGAGCAATCAAGGAGAATGACATGTAGCATGGATTTTGACCTTAATTGGATGTCTACACGAACGATTTAAGGTATACCGCACATCTTTGCATGGCGAGGATTAAGGTGGCCAAAAGACGTTCTCCAAGGGCACAGATACGCCAAATTGCTAGAGCGAGAATTGATCTCCTATGGAAGCAGTCATCGCAAATCGCACAGAGCGACCCGGATGGTGCTAAGCGATGTATGGAGATTGCTGACAGAATCGCGCAAAAGGCTCGAATCAAGGTGCCAGTCCACATCAAGAGAAGATTATGCAAAAAATGCGGACGTGTCCTTCTTCCTGGGCGCAACTGCCAAATACGTATCCGCCATAATAGGGAACGTCATCTATCGGTCACCTGTTTGTCCTGTGGAGCAGTTCGAAGATTTCCGGTCAGATAAGAAGCTTAATCAACTTTTCACAATCTCGCCGAGCTGAACATAGATGTCAAAGACAACTAAGCCAGACCCTGTGCGAATAGGCATTACGTGGCAAGAGCCAGCAATAATGCAGATAGGAAAAGGAGGATTATCAGAGGGGGTTATCAAAGAAGCGAAAAGACTTCTGAAGAAGCACAAGTACATGAAGATCCGTCTTCTCAGGACTGCTGTAGGCAGTACTCCCTCCAAGCGCGAAATCTTCGAAAGCTTATGTCAACAGCTAGGGGCCACTTTAGTAGGAGTAAGGGGGAATACTGCGGTGCTCTACAAGCTTAGGGGCTAGATGCTCCGATTTGAATTCAAAATCACCAAACGTTTCTAACGTTAACCTTTTATGCGGACCAAAAAGTTTCGTGGTATACCTTCTGAGGTAGGCCATTAGCTCAGTCTATGTACGGTGACCTCCTCAACTTGTATGGTGAAATGCAAATGCCTACAGTTTACGATATTCCACCAAATGTTCTCATACGACGCCTTGCGCAGGACCTGAAGTCTCGAGAAGAGATTCAGTCCCCCGATTGGGCTGAATATGCCAAGACTGGTGCGCACAGGGAGAGAGCTCCAGATGACGCAGACTGGTGGTATGTAAGATGCGCAAGTATCCTCAGGAAGGTCTATCTGAATGGCCCGATTGGCACTGAGAAACTGCGTATTGCATACGGTGGAAAGAAAAGACGAGGCACAAAGCCAAACCGATTCCAGAAAGGAAGCGGTGCGGTCGTAAGAACAGCTTTGCAGCAGCTTGAACGAGCCGGGTTTATCAAGAAACGCGGAAACAAAGGTCGCGAGATGACCAACATCGGACGATCTTACATGGACAAGCTATCTGCCGCGCTGAAACAAGAACTTGCACAAGCCATACCCGAGTTGGAGAACTACTAGACTTAACCGAGCGTGGCAGGTGAGGCATATGAGCGACGAGGAGCTTGAGGAGATACGGCAAAGGAAACTTGCTGCTATGCGTGATCAAGGTCTCGATGCACAGGCCCAAGAGCAAGCGGCTGCTGAAGCGCAGGCACAGAAAGAGGCTCTGTTGAGGCAGATTCTTACTCCAGAGGCCAGGTCTCGACTCACCAATATCAGAATGGTAAGACCCCAGCTGGCTGAACAGATTGAGATGCAACTCATTCAATTGGCGGGCTCGGGACGACTCAAAGCAAGAGTAACTGATGAGCAGCTGAAAGCTCTCCTTCAACAGCTACAAGGAAGGGAACGAGAAAGAAAGATCTCATTCAGGTAATAGCCACTACGGGTGAAACTAATGGCAAGAAACAAGCCTCATGCGAAGAAACTTCGAATGGCAAAGGCAATGAAGAGTAACTCCTCAGTACCCACTTGGGCAGTGGTAAAGACAGGTGGAAAGGTACGTAGGACTCCAAAGCAGCGCAACTGGCGCCAGACGAAGCTTAAGCCATAGTCAGGTGTACGTCGATGAGTAAGAAGAAGAAGAAAGAACCAGAAGTCGAGGAAATCGAAGAAGTTGTCGAGGCTAAAGAGCCAAAGAAGAAGGCACCTAAGAAGAAGAAAGAGAAGGAGCCAGAGCTAGAAGTCGTCGAGGAAGAACCAGAAGTTGAGAAGATTGAGGAGATTGAGGTTCTGGAAGATGATGAAGAAAGACCACCTGCAGAAGAAGTAGCACCATCAGAGGTCATACCTGAGGAAGAGATTGTTGATGAGAGAATATACACTGTTCCTTTGAGAAAGGCCTATTGGACCGGCAGCAGACTTAGAAGATCAAATAGAGCTGTGCGAATACTCAGACAGTTTGTAGAGAGACATATGAAACCAGAAGGCATCGTCATTCAGCCTGAGGTGAATGAGCGAATCTGGTCAAGAGGCATACAGAAACCGCCTCGCAGGATACGAATTCGAGCCACTAAGAACACTGACGATCTAGTTCGGGTATACCTGGCGGAGGGATAATTGCCTATGATCGCCCGTACGGACTTCGAGGGCGATCCAAATGTGGGAGCCTTTGGAATTGCCACAGACAAGTATGTATTTGCTTCTCCCAACATGTCTGAGAAGTCAATAGATTCAATCGAGCGTGTGTTTAATCTACCACTTGTCCAGTCAACGGTAGCAACGCTTGATGTTGTAGGTCTAGTATGTGCAGCTAATTCAAACGGTATTTTGTTGCCATATACGACTAATGACGATGAACTGGTAGCTTTGAAAGAGTACAATGATATCCGGGTTGAGTGGTTGGACAACAAGATGACTGCGCTTGGCAACATCATTGTTGCCAATGATAATGGTGCTATATGCCATCCTGATTTTGATGTGAAAGCACGAAAGAAAATCGCGGATGTGCTAGATGTTGAGGTTCTTTCAGGAACCGTTGCCAATCTCCCTATTGTAGGGGCATGCATTGCAATTACTAACAGCGCGGCCATCGTACATCCTATGGCAACTACTTCAGAAATTGACCAGATATCACAGCTGTTAAAAGTGCATGCAGAGGTTGGCACGGTGAATAGAGGTAGTCCGTACACTAGTCTTGGTGTAATGGCTAACATAGATAGCATGATTGCGGGTTCGGAAACCACTGGTGTCGAATTGGCACATATCAGTCAGGTTCTGGGCTTTGTCTAGAAGGGTGTTCTGAAATGAGTTCAAAGGTATGGAGAGCCACTGGCGAATACAGAAAGAAGCGTAGGATTTTCACTTTCAGCAAGGAAATGATTGCTTTGAAGGAGGATCACGTTCGAGAGCGTTTGTATTCCGAGATTGGAAGTCGTCACCGAGTGAAGAGAAAAGATATTGAAATTCAAACCATTATAGAGATTAAACCGGAAGAAGTCGGTGATTTGGACCTTAGAAGAATCTTGGGTGTGGAGAGCGAGCTGTAATGAGCGAAGATCCGCAAAAGACTCTGCAATTACTCTATATGGAAGCTCAGCTCACAGAACAGAATCTGTCCATCCTCCAACAAAGGTTAGAGTTTTCACAAGTGCTGCTTAATAGCTATCGTACAGGCCTGATGGTTCTGAAAGAACTCGAAAACAAGAACGAGGGGGAGGAAATGCTAATGAATGTTGGAGGGAGCATCTACGTTCGAGCCAATCTTGTTAACCCCAACCAAATTACTCGGACTCTTGGTAGTGGAGTAAGAATTGAACAAAGCATTAAGGACGCCAAGAAAGGTGTTGAAGAAGCAATTAGTGCACTTGAAGGCCAATACAAGCAGCTATCGGAAGAGCATGAGAAACTCGTTATACACTCTAGCAAACTGAATGCAGAAATGAATAGATTGGTTGCATTGATACAGGGACAAGGCACAGGTGAATAGTAGGTGTTTGAAAAGCTTCGAAATGCTGTCGACTCTGCAGTTACAAAGGCAACCACAAAGGAGCTTAATGAGAAGAACTTGGCAGATGCTGTCTGGAATCTTCAAATGATATTGATTCAGAATGATGTTGCTGTAGAGGTTGCCGAGTATATTTGCAGCCTGACGAAGGAGAAGCTTTTGGGGACCAGAGCTGGGCGTCTTGAGAATCTGAAACGTCTATTCAAGACTGCAATTCATGAGTCGGTTTTGGAGGTCCTAACGCCTGAGTATCCCTTGGATCCGATTGAATTTGTAAAGGAAAAGAAGAGCAGGAGTGAGCCTACTGTTATTCTCTTCGTTGGTGTAAATGGTACTGGAAAGACTACAACCCTAGCCAAGATGGCCAGTATGTTCAAGAAAAAGGGATTCTCTGTTGTTGTGGCTGCTGGTGATACATTCCGTGCTGGAAGCATCGAACAGCTTCAACGACACGCAGATGCAGTTGGCGTGAAGATCATTAAACAAGACTACGGTGCTGATGCTGCCGCAGTAGCCTACGATGCAATAGCTCATGCGCAAGCAAAGCATATCGATGTGGTTTTGATTGATTCTGCTGGTCGAATGCAAAGCAACAAGAACTTGATTGAGGAAATGAAGAAGATAGTTCGTGTCACTGAGCCGGATCTGAAGATATTCGTTGGCGATTCCTTGGCAGGTAACGATGCCTTGTCACAGGCAAGAGAATTCAATGATGCCATTGGAATCGATGGTGCAATACTCACAAAGGTGGACGCGGACCCCTCAGGAGGCGCTGCTTTATCTGTCGCATTCGTGACTGGCAAACCAGTAATCTATGTTGGCGTGGGTCAGACCTATGACGATCTACAACGTTTCGAGCCCGAGTGGTTTGCACAAAGATTAGTTGGCGAGAAGTAGTCAATTGGACAATTTTATTACTGGGGTGGCTCTGAACACCCTGAACCTATTGCTTGAGAGGTCACTAGTTTGAATTACAAGGGAAAGAACTTCGTGGACTTGGCGGATTATGAACGGAAGGACTTGCGTGCATTTCTTGATGCTGCAATTGACCTGAAACGTAAGCAAAAGGCCGGAGTGCCTCATGAGATATTGAAAGGCAAGTCCATGGCAATGATTTTCATGAAATCCAGTACGCGAACAAGAGTATCATTTGAAGTTGGCATGACGCAGCTCGGTGGACATGCGCTCTACTTGCAGCCTGGTGGCACTCAGTTGGGCCGTGGCGAAACCATTGGCGATACAGCCTTGGTTCTGAGTAGATACTGTGATGTCATTATGGCGAGAGTATACGGTCACAACGAGATCCTCGAGCTGGCAGAATATTCTACCGTACCCGTGATCAACGGATTGTCGGATTTATTGCACCCCTGTCAGATAATGGCAGATATGATGACTATTGAGGAGCACAAAGGGAAGTTGGAGGGTCTCAAGATTGCCTATGTGGGCGATTCAAATAATGTGAGCAACTCAATAATGCAAGGTTGTACCATAATGGGGATGGATGTTGCAATTGGATCACCAAAGGGGTATACTCCCAGCGATGAAATAATGAAACGTGCTGAGGGCCTCAGTAAAACCTACAAGACAACACTTGAGGTGGTCAACGACCCTTCAGCTGCTGTAAAAGGTGCTGATGTCATCTACACTGATACCTTCTTCAGCATGGGTCAGGAGAAAGATAAAGCAAAGGAAGACGCCCTTATGCCTTTCCAAGTTAACAGAGCGTTAGTTGAGAAGGCGAAAGACGATGTGATTGTGATGCACTGTCTGCCAGCACATCGTGACGAGGAGTTAACTTCCGATATTATGGACGATCCCAAGCACTCTGTTGTGTTCGATCAGGCTGAGAATAGGCTTCACGCTCAAAAGGGCATAATCGCATTAATTGTCTAAGAGGATATCGAATTGGCCAGCGAAATTGTTTCCATTGGCAAAATCAACATGGATGTTGTCATGCAAGTCCAGAAGCTCCCTAGTAAGAACGAGCATCTTACTCCAGAATCAGGGCATATTTCCTTTGGTGGCTCGGCATCCAATTTCGCCATGCAATCTGCACGTTTGGGCGTTCCAACTGGTCTCATCAGCTGTGTGGGAGATGATTTGTACGGGAAAATGGCCATAAAGGAATTGACAGAAGCAGGAGTAGATGTAAGTCAGGTTCTTGTACTTGGAAATCAGCCAACAGGACTCTTCTTTCTTGCTGAACAGCCAAATGGAGACCGCATGGTAATCACAGAACCAGGAGCTAATCGACTCTTGGAAAAGCACGTACTTGACGAGGAGGTCCTTGCCAGAGCGACTGTTGTGCATATGGCAGGAGGCTTTCCTATGATGACCATGAGAGCATTAGAAGTAGCTACTCTCAATGGAATGGTCTTCTCAATAGATCCGGGAAGAGCAGCTGGGAGTCTTGATTTCCCGAAGATACTGCCACAGACAGACCTTCTGTTTGTGAATCAGGGTGAACTCAAGACCTACTTCAAAATCACGGCAAGTGAGAAGAGCCTGAGAACATTCGCAAAGACCTTTCCGGGTATAGTGGTTCTGAAAAGAGGGAACGAAGGAGCAATAGCTACCGATGGCTTCGAATACTGTACTTCAGAAGTATTTGAAGTGAAGGCTGTAGATACTCTAGGAGCTGGAGATGCATTTGCAGCGGGTTTTGTAACAGCTTGGACTAGGTCAGAGAACATAGAAAAGGCGCTTCACGTTGGCAATGCAGTTGCAGCTCTCACAATTACAAAGCAAGGGGCACAAAATGGACAGCCCACTCTCAAGGAAACCTCTAAGCTTCTGAAGAATAATGGCGTGTCCATAGATGCAATTCTACGAACTTTCGGAGAGAGAAAACGTAGGAAGAAACGTCGTTAACGAGTAATACCAGCGTAGTATTCTACTTTTTCTTAGCGAAATACTGCGGTAATAACAGAAGATGGAAGGTGTGAGTGAATTCATGCACCCATTACTAGAAGATGTCCTTCGAACCTCAGCCAAACGAGAAGTTCCTACTACACGGCCAAAAAGAAAGCCGATTAGATCAGCCACAACTGATGATGAGCTGGCAGACCTACTTGAATCTGTCAGTGCAAGAATTCTTGTTGTTGGGGTTGGTGGAGCAGGCAATAATGCAGTGACACGGTTGATGGAGGTTGGTGTAGAAGGCGCCGAAACATTGGCAGCTAACACTGATGCTCAGGATCTCTATTTCTGTAATTCAAATCACAAGTTGCTTCTTGGTAGGGAAACTTGTGGGGGACTTGGTGCAGGCAACGATCCCGATGTTGGAGAAACTGCTGCCCTGGAAACCTATGATGTCATCAAGGATGTTGTTCGTGCAGACCTTGTTTTCATCACAGCTGGAATGGGCGGCGGAACAGGTACCGGAGCAGCACCATTAGTTGCAAAGGCTGCAAAAGAAGCAGGAGCACTCACAGTAGCTATCGTGTGCCTTCCGTTTGATGTAGAAGGCGCTACAAGAAAGAAGAATGCTACAAGAGGACTTAATGGCCTAATGGAGCATGTTGACACCCTAATTGCAATTCCTAACGAGAAGCTGTTGGAGATAGCCCCAGATCTATCCATGCCTGAAGCATTCATGGTAGCAGATGAGGTTCTTGTGAGAGCAGTGAAAGGAATTGCGGAACTCATCTCAAAGCCCGGACTAGTCAATCTGGACTTTGCTGATGTCCGTACAACCATGAAGACTGGTGGGGTTTCAATCATAGCCCTAGGTGAAGGCGAGGGAGAGAACAGAGCTGAAGATGCGGTAATCAATGCCCTTCGAAATCCACTAATCGATGTATCTATCGAGAATGCACGTAACCTCCTAGTGAATGTCAGCGGAAGTACAGACCTTCAATTGGCGGAGGCAAAACGTGTAGTTGAGCTTGTTACTGAGCAAGTGAATCCGGGTGCAGAGATCATCTATGGTGCTCTCATTTCGCCGGAGCTAGAGGATAGAATCAGAGTGACAATCATTGCATCCGGAGTTAACTCGCCCTACGTCTTTGACAATACTGACCGTGTGACACCCCTGGCTGATGATTTGAAGTCGGACTTGGGACTCCATAGACTAGATGATTCCATGGACTTTCAGGAAGGGTTAAAAGAAAAGCCAGAGTGAAAACACTCGATTCCAGTACTGCTGAGGCAGTTCGACACAAGGATGTGAATCAATTTGGGAATTAGTGAGTTCATCAAAGAGAGTAGGCGAATATTAAAGCTCGCCACCAAACCATCAAGAAAAGAACTCTGGATGAGTACACGAATCACCATCCTTGCAATGATTCTAGTAGGAATGGTTAGCTTCATTGTACAGGTGTTCATGACTCTTCTCACATCCGGCTGGGGTGTGGAATAGACCACATTTCTGTGTAGCGACTAACTGGATTAGTCATTGTGGAGGTTTCCCCTTGGAAACACGTAGTAGCATTTATGCAATCAGAACAACTATTGGCCAGGAGCGATCGGTTACCGATTTGGTGACCAC